>CAMCMF010000017.1 GCA_945875865.1 Rhizobium sp. Q54 | reverse complement strand
TCCTAAGCATAAAAAACATCAGCAAAAAGTGGGTAATGCCAGTTCAGAACTGGAGCTTGATTGCAGGGCAGCTGGATATATTTTTTACAGGAAGGCTGAAATTGGATTTGGCCTAGGAAGGAATTTGACACGGAGTTTTGGACGTTCCCTGAGAAAATTTTGGGCAATCCATTTTACTACGGTTACATGCTGTATAATGGCATCCTGTATAAGCACATTCACCCAACACTAATTTCCAAAGATTTATTTGATGAATGCAAAGAGGTAAGAAGCGGCAGAAGAAAAACAAAATCTAAAAGAACGCAAAAGCCATTTGTTTTAAAAGGATTGCTTAAGTGTCAGCACTGCGCTTGCGCTTATAGCCCTGAGCTTAAAAAGGGCAGATATGTTTATATGCGACCAACCAAAAGCAAAGGTGAATGCTCTTATTGCTATCACCTCAACGAGAATGCGGTTTTGTCACAAATTGAGGATGTTTTGAAGGGAATGAAAATCCCTCAGAATATTTTGAATGATGTGGCCGATGAGCTGAAGAAGAGCTCTGACAAAGAACATCAGCACCAAGCTTCTGAAGGCAAAAGGCTGCAGCAGCAATATCAAACCCTGCAAACCAGAATAAAAAGAGCCAGAGAGCTGTATTTAGATGCCAGTATAGCGAAGGAAGAATTCGATGGAATGATGACCGGTCTGCAAGTTGAAAGGCAAAATGTAGAAGCCCGATTGCAACGACTTTCGAACGCTGACAATAGCTTCAACAAAAATGTCATGACCATCTTTGAATTGGCTTCAAAGGCACATGATCTTTTTAAAAGTTCGGAACTGGAAGAAAAAAGGAGAATTATCGCATTAGTATTTCCGAACTTGGAAATGAACTCTGCGAAGCTAGTGTTTACGCTGCGTAAACCGTTTGATATGATGATGAATTTGAGCCATCGTCAAGAATGGCTCCCTGGGAAGGATTCGAACCTCCGACCAATTGATTAACAGTCAACTGCTCTACCACTGAGCTACCAGGGAATGTAGAATTTGAAACTTTTGGGAAGTAGTTTTGTAAAAGGACGGCGCAAGCTATGAATCGGTTTTTGAAAATCAAGAAGCTGTTCAGGTTTTTTTAGGAGGAGTTTGGGCGTAAAAAAATGGGAGAGGATTTCTCCGCTCCCATTTTTCGAAAAAACTGCTGTGAAGAGATTAATTTCTTCTGTCGCCGAAGAATCTTAACATCATCAAGAACAAGTTGATGAAATCCATGTAGAGACTTAGAGCGCCCATAACTGCGGCTTTAGAAACCATCTCAGTATTTCCTGCAACTTGGTAATAAGTTTGTTTGATGCGCTGAGTGTCGTAAGCGGTAAGTCCGATGAAGATCAACATGCCGATGATTGAAAGAGCAAATTCTAGAGCAGAGCTTTTCAAGAAAATGTTAACTAATGAAGCGATGATCAAACCAATCAAGCCCATCATTAAAAAAGATCCCAAGCCGCTTAAATCTTTTTTAGTTGTGTAACCGTAAAGACTCATGGCGCCGAAAGTTGAAGCACTGATAAAGAAAACGCGCGCAATTGAAGTGCCGGTATAAATTACGAAAATTGTTGAAAGTGAAAGACCCATCAAAGCAGAATAAATCCACAAATAACTTTTTGCTTTTGTGGCAGAAATTGAATTCATTTTATAGCTGAAAAAGAAAACAAATCCAAGAGGCGCAAGCATTACAACCCAAGCTAATGGAGTGCCGAAAAATAATTGCATCAAGGCGGGAGAGCTAGCAACTAGAAGTGCCACAGCGCCAGAAATCGTCAGAGCGATTCCCATGAAGTTATAAACTTGTACCATATATGCGCGTAGAGCGGCATCATAAGTAGTGGTTCTTGTTGCAGCTGTTGCAAAAGAAGTTCTGTTGAAGTCTGACATATAGCCTCGTTAATTGTTGATTAAAAATTTTTGAGAATGGAATTTGCGAAGAAGTTATCTAGAAGTGATAAAAATTTTTTCAAGAAATGAAAATAGCAAAGCCAAAAATTATTGTGATCGTTGGGTTGATGGGGGTTGGTAAAACCACTATTGGAGCTAAACTGGCGGATAAATTGAAATATTATTTTATCGATTGCGATTGTGAAATTGAAGATCGTGAACGTAAAACGATTGCAGAAATTTTTGCACAAAATGGCGAAAAATATTTTCGTGAAGCTGAGGCAAAAACTATCGCCGAAATTATTTCTCGTGATGAGGAAATAGTTTTATCCCTTGGCGGCGGCGCTTTTATGAACGAGAATACCAGAAAAATTTTGAAGGAAAAAGCGGTGACGATTTGGCTTCATGCTTCAATTGATGAAATTTTAAAAAGGATCGGACATAAAAATAATCGTCCACTTTTAAATCAAAAAAATAAAAGAGAAGTTTTGGAGGAATTGTCTGTGAAGCGTTACGCAATTTATGCTGAAGCTGATTTTAAATTTAATACCGGCGAAATGAACAATGATCTTTTGGTCAAAAAAATAATTCAAAAAATTAACGAATTTGAAAATGCAGAATAAAATCCTCTTGGGGCAGAATAAAATCTCCGTCGCTTTGCAAGAGAGAAGTTACGACATCGTGATCGGAAAAAATGCCTTAGAAAATTTAGTCGGATTTTTAGCGACAAAAACTTACAGCAAAATTTTTATCATCACCGATGAAAATGTCGCCAAGCTCCATCTACCAAGGCTTAAAGCAATTATACCTAATGCGGAAATTGTGATTACGGAAGCGGGAGAACAAACAAAATCATTTTCATTTTTAGAAAAAATTTGCGAAGAAATTTTGGCGAAAGGCATCGATCGCAAATCTTTAATCATTGCTTTTGGCGGTGGTGTAATTGGCGATTTATCTGGTTTTATCGCGGCGATTTTATTGCGCGGAATCGACTTCGTACAAATTCCCACCACGCTACTTTCTTGCGTTGATAGTTCAGTCGGCGGCAAAACTGCCATCAATTCCAAATCAGGAAAAAATTTAATCGGTAGTTTTTATCAGCCGAAATTAGTGATTTGTGATTTGAATTTTTTAGCGACTTTGCCGTTGCGTGAAATCAAGGCCGGATATGGTGAAGTGGTAAAATATGGCTTGATTCGTGATTTAGAATTTTTCGAATTTTTGGAGCAAAATCATCAAAGAATTTTTTCGCTTGATTACGAAGTGATGGCAAAAATCATCACGCGTTCTTGTCAAATAAAAGCGGAAATTGTTGCTGCTGACGAAAGAGAATCTGGAGATCGTGCATTGCTAAATTTTGGTCACACTTTTGGTCACACTTTTGAAACTGAAGCTAAATATTCCAATGAGCTTTTGCACGGCGAAGCTGTGGCTCTAGGAATGTTGATGGCAGCGAAAATGTCGCAAGATTTCGGTTGGATTTCTGCTGCTGATTTTACTCGCATTTTAGCACATTTTAAAGATTGCGATTTAGTTACAAATCCCAATCAAATCAGACAAAATTGGAATGAAGAAAATTTAACCAATCATCTTTTTCACGACAAAAAACATGAGAATAAAAATCTCACTTTTATTTTACTTAAAAAGATTGGCACAGCGGTAGTAGAAAAAAATGTGGAGCTAAAAAAATTTAAAAAAGTTTTGCAGGAATTTTTGATTGCAAAACAGTAGCTGGATTTTAGTTTTCCGCGCTTCTCTTTTTCAGCCTGCGTGATGGAATGGTAGACATAACGGACTTAAAATCCGTGGGACTTCAACGTCCTTGCCGGTTCAAGTCCGGCCGCAGGTACCAAAATTTAGTCGTAAGTCGTTAGTCGTAAGTCGTAAGGGCGCCTCTAAAAATTAGGATTTTTCGAGATGTCCGTAAGTCGCTCCAAGCTCGGATTGACTCATGACTTACGACTTACGACTTATGACTTATTTAAATTTTCATGAATCTAACCAAAAAATTAATCCAGATTTTAGCTCTGATTTTTTTGGTGTTGTCTAATGCTTCTTGTGATAAGAGCTGTGTTGAAGCTGATGAATTTGATGTTCAATCCCTGGTTATAGAATCATATCCACTAAAGGATGGAATTTTTGGATCATATGATTCTGCCAATGGTGGTCAGCGCGCCAATTGGCATAATACCGATTTAAAATCTAATGGCGACAGATTCTTAATCCAAATTGGTGGATCTTGGACTTCTTTGCAGGGTAAAAACCAAACTGCTTTAAATGCCTTGTCGCGTTGTGACTCTTGTGCTAAACGCTACGATGCTTCTACACCAAATTGTATTTGCTATGTTGGTCAAAATCCCACGGCAGAAAAAGGCATTGATGGCGTAACTCTGAATATCAATTGTAGCGTTGCTGCCAATCAAGAGGATCCTTTAAAATGTACTTGTACCCAGCAGCATGGGCTTGCTACTGACTACGGAGTTTATCACTTTCCTCTCAATCTTTTACAAAAAAACGAAAGCTTAAAGACCGCCGATGATCAAACAAATTGTAAATATGATCGTGGTATGGGTGCATATATTGCATTGTGGGGTCCGCGTGGAGCATCTGTTCCAATGCGTGCATATCACTTATTTTCCGAAGAGGAAATTTGTAATATCCTACGTGATTCCCAAGGCAAATGTTTGGATGCGGGAGGTAATGATGCCACGCGTTACGTATTTAAAAGTGCCAATAGTCGTATCTTTTTAAAAGATGATGGCATAGGCAATCAAACTATTGATACTGACACTGCTAACGATGTTTATCATGCTCCTAATGAAGATGTAAAAGTCATTATGTGGGACTCCTACTATTCTGATAATTATGGGCAATATAATGTCAGAATTTTGCGTGGAGTTGGAGTTGCTGGTGACAGGGGATTATTAGAATTTTTAGTATCTATCGTTGAAGAAGTGTTGATGGGTAAGATAGGTGATGATGACAAGCGACATGGTGGAATCATTGAATTCATGTATAAGTCTATCATTCAGGATTCTGGATTTGTTCTGGTAGTGCAGGTTTCTCTAGCCCTTTACATCGCACTCTTTGGTGCGGCACATCTTTTTGGCGTTGCAGAAATTGCCAGCAAAAAAGAGCTGATGAGCAGAGCTTTAAAAATTGGTCTCATTGTATTTTTCATCAGCGAAAATAGCTGGTATTTTTACAATAAAATTGTCGTGGGTTTCTTCAAGGATAGCATGGATTATATGGTAGCGATGATCATGGATATGTATGATGCGGAGATCGGTCAAACCAGTATGATAAAAATTGCTCAGATGGATCGCGCTGCCGATGCAAGTAATGCGACACGTTTTTCCTATGTTGACTTGGTGATTAAAAATTTGATGTCTTCTGCAGTTACCAAAAAGATTTTTGGCCTCTTCTTCAACAGCATCTTCGGCTTTCTCTACATCCCAATAATCTACGCTCTGATTTTTTCCTTCATCTATGTTATGCTTTACATCGCTTCGATGTATGCCGTTAATTTAATCAAACTAATTTTTGTACTTTCTCTCGGCCCTATTTTCATGATCTTCACTTTGTTTTCTAAGACAACAGGGATGTTCAAAAATTGGCTGGCATTTTTGGGCGCGAGGTCGCTGGAAGTGATTGTGCTATTCCTAGTGCTCTACATGTTTCTAGCAGTTTTAGATAAAAGTTTCACCGATCTTTTATTCTATCGTACTTGTGGTGAGAGTCATAGTTTAGGCTTGTTTAGCATCGTAATTTTGATGGCAGATGTTGACCGCTCCTTCTTTGAATGGATGGCGAAATTTATTGGGGTCGGCGGTCTTTTATTCATCACTTATATGATAATTCAAAAAGTTCCTTCAGTAGCGGGATCGCTAATTTCTATTGGAGGTGTAAAATCAGGATCAAGTGCTGGCATGGCTGGATCAATGATGGGAGCAGGTTTCGGCTTGGCAAAACAAGCGGCGGGAGGATTAGGAGCGGTCGCTGCTACTACAGCACGTTACGGTATTAGAGGTGCTACTATTGCGGCAAGAAAAAGCGGTCTTGCCGATGCTCTCAACGGCGTGGCCGATATAATTCCAATTAGAGTTAGTCCGAGAAGATTATGGCGCGATGCCGTAATTGATGGTGCAATCTCAAAAGCTACAGCTGCTGCTGGTGGAAAAACTGGTAAAGATCGCGATACTTTCATCAGAAATACCGCTAGAACAGAATTACAAATGATGTTGCATTCCAATCCAAATAAAATGGCCATGCTTGGTGTTGATATGCATAATATCAGCGAAAGATTTGACAAAAAATTAGTCAAAGATCCGATGAAAAAAATCATAAAAGAAGAAGCTAAAAAACTCAAAGGCAATGCTGCAAGTAAAGTAAAATTTGGTAAGGATGCTCAGGACGAACTCAAAGACGCTGTACTTAAGAGGGTTGGTAAAGAATTTTATGAAGGTGCGGTTACTGTGGCTTCAAGCTATTTCGATAAATCTAAAGGCATCGATAATTTACTGAAAGATAAGGCGGAATTAAGCTCCTCATCTGCGGCAAGAATGCTAGCTGGGGATGATGATGCAAAAAATCGTTACCTAACTCACTTGATGGATAAGCAATTTGATCAGAAGAAAGATCAAAAATGGTACAAGCCTTGGAGACTCAACAAATTGGCTCATGGCTTGATACGCGATAAGATGGAGAATCCTGAGCAGATGGCGGGCAACTTCTTGCGTAAAGTTGGTCGCGAAGAAAATCCTACTCCTTGGCACAAAGGAAATCCTCTAGCGAAAATTAACTTCCTCGATAAAAATATATTCAATCCCACAGGAATTAATAAAATGGTAGCAGATGCTCAGGGAGCTTTGATAAGAGACGCTCTTATGAAAGGCGTTTCTAATCAAGATAAAGCGCAATTCCTGAGAGATAAATTGGCTCAAATGGCGCGCGGTGGCGGAACAAAAGCAGGCTTATTAGCAGAATTAGAAACTGCCAATGGAAAATCTTTATTTGAAAAAACTGCCAAGCTTGCCGAGATTACACACTGGAATACACGCTTGGATTTCAAATCGGCGCATGAACAAGAGATTAAGGAGTTAATGAAGCGTCAACTTACAGCGATGAAAACAATGTCCAATGAAGAGGCTGCTGCAGAAAGAGCTAGACTTACTGATTTAAGTAATATGTCAGGAGTTTCTAATAGTGTGATAGATGCCGCTCTAATTGCTCGTTTAGAACAACAAAGCAAATCGATTGCTACTGATATAGATAAGTTTTCCACCATTGATGCCAACAATATAGATGATGCCAAAAAAGCTTCTTCTGGTCTCGTCGCAGATAAGTTTGAAGTGCAGTTCGGTCAATCAGTTACTGATGCCTTATCGTTGAAAGAGCCCGATATTGGATTGAAGGCTTCGAATCTAACGCTTGGAGTTGCAACTCAAGCTCAAGTAGGTAAGTTAGATGAGTCTACTCTTAATGGCATGAAAATGAGCAAGATTCAATGCGAAACCAAGTTGAAAATGGAAAAGATGAATATGAAGATTAAGCAGTTTGAGCTAGAGAAATTGAAACAAAAAACTGATCCAACTGACTCCGACAAAGCTGAAATAAAAACATTGGAAACACAAGTTTCTGACACAGAGAAGGATATTAGTAAATCTGAATCAGAAGTTTCTAGAATCGAGATGATTATAACTGCTGCTGGTAGTTGAGATGTGTATTAGAGGCGCCCTATATACCAATTCGACTTCAAGAAGTTGATTTGGATATTGATTTTGTTTTTACGCAGGATGGCCTGCGCCCCACGGTGGCGGGGAACCCCACATACCGACTCTTTATTTTTGAGTTCGGTCTCTTGAGTCAGTTTCGGTATAGGCGCTCAAGCAACCGAGCTTACAATCCAAATTGACGATAAGGTAGAGTTAGTGGATAGATCACAACTTTTCCGATTAATAAAGCGGCATCTAAAGTTACGGCAATCGGTGTAATCGCAGCCTTGCCAACTCCTTCTGCAAATCCGATCTCATTTTGATAATAAACTTTAATTTTGTAGCTATCATTCAAATTTGTTGAGGGATTTTGGTTGAGATAGCGCGCGGAATATCTTCTGCCGCTTAAAGTAAGTTTAATTGTGATATTGTTATTTTTGTCAGGTAGGAAGCCACTCAATTGCAATTTGATCATATCTTCTTGGGGCAGCAAATCAAATGGTCCTTCAAAAATAATATCGCCTTCAAGATTATTATTTTTATCAAGTTTCAAAAATGTTTTTCTGCTGAGAGTTAAAATTCCTTGTTGCTTGAGGGATAAAATTTGACGCAAAGCTCCTGAATTATCAGTGAAAATATAGTGATATTCCGGCGCCACTAAAACCACATATCGACCATCGGCGCCCACATAAAATTGCCTAACTTCCTCATCATAACTTTTATTGCCCCACAATGCTTTGGTGACGCAGGAGCTTGAAAGGAGTAATGCTGCAATTAAAAAAATTGCTCTGATTTTTGCCATTTATAGCTCCGATAGGGTTTCATTCCTAACTTGTTCTAACTCAAAATTATTCATCACAACCAAGCCGTTATTTACCAAATAGCCTTTGCGACCGATGGTTTCTACATTAATAATTTCCTTGATGAAGTCGCGCATTTCTGGTATTAAATCGAGATGTTCTTTTTTGAAATAAACCAAAAGCGGGCGCGAAAGTTGGTATTTTTTCGAAGAGATATTTTCGTAGCTTGGACTTACGTTTTCGATTTTAACCGCTTGAATTGCTGCTGGATTTACGACTAAAAAATTGAAGCCAAAAATTCCTAAAGCTTTAGGATTATTTCGTAGAGCGCGCACAATATTAGCATCATTTTCTCCTGACTCAACAAAGACGCCATCATTTCTGATTTTATGGCATTGTGCTTTGCGCTCTTCATAATCGCCGTAAGCTACCACGAATTCCTTCTGAAGTTTACAGCTGCTTTCCATAATCATGTCGACAAAAACGTCACGAGTGCCAGATGTTGCTGGGGGGCCGTAAAAAATAATTTCTGTTTTGGGTAATTTTGAATCGATTTGATCCCAAGTTTTGTAAGGATTGGTGATAATTTTTTTCGATTTCGGATCATAAATTTTTTCCGCTAAAGCAAGAAAAATTTGTTTTTTAGTGAGGTTGAAATGCCTGGCGCCCTTAGCATTAGCAATGACAATTCCATCGTAACCGATTTTGATGGCGACGATATTTTTCACGCCATTTTTGTGACAATTTACAATTTCACTTTCCTCAATTGGACGTGAAGCATTAGCAAAATCTGGATATTCATAACCAACTCCATCGCAAAAAAGTTTGAAGCCGCTAACGCTGCCATTTGCTTCAACTAATGGAGTTTTGATCGGAGAATTATTCAAAGCGTGATTGCGACTAAACTCCTCCGAAACCGCTGCCATTAAAGGCGAAACTGTGGATGAGCCAACTAGCAGCAAATAATTTCTTTTTGGCGCGCCAAGACCAAATTTCCAATCAAAAGCAAAACTATTTTGTGCTGCTAAAAAAATTATTAGAGCTGCTACTAGGTAAGAGTGAATTTTCATTATATCACAGAGCTAGAGTCAAGGTAATGAAAAGTCATGAGTTTTGTCGCTGAATTGTTAGAAACAGTGGTTTTTGGCTTTTCTTCTTTTTTACCCATATATGCGCGTAGAGCGGGATTTTCCATAACTTCTTTTAAAACTTTCGGATTGGCTTTTTCTAAAATATTTTGTGTAACAGATTCTCCCCCGGGTGTCTTTGTAGCGTATTCTAGAAGTTTAAGTAAATGATCCTTGTTTAAGCCTCGAACATATTCCGGAGTTTCCATGAGAGCCTCCCCCAACGTTTTGAGCAATGCTAGGTCTTTTTCTGGACTCGAAAATATGATAGTACAAATAGAAGCCAGGCCATCATAATATCTTGAATCTCTAGTTTTAGCGACGGCGATTACAAGTTGAGAAAATTCATAAGGATGTTCCGCGTTTTTTATTAATTCAAAAAAATCAAGACTTTTTTTCTTTACAAACTCTTCATACTCTTTGCCCCCTTGAGTCAGAATCTGCCGATCTCTTTCGTAAGCGGCGACATTTCCTTCATCAGTGTGCATGTGTTTTTTTCTAATTTTCTCATACGCAGCTTCTGCTGGCGCAAGGACAGATTCTACATATACTTCAATAAACTCGGCTAATTTGTACTCAACTCCTTTTTTTACTTTTTGCCTGATTTCATATAGTCTCTGAGATAATAGTCGATCATATTGTTTCATTATTTCTTTCCTTTCTCCTGCCGTTGTTGGTCTAGAATTTGGGGCGATTGATTGTGTTATTTTATTTAATATTGATCGTGTTATTTCATTTAATTCTGATGCGTATGATGCGTAATCAACTCCTTTTTTTAGTTCTAGTTCTAGTTTTGGGTTTATTTTTGTTAGGAGATTTGCTTTTGTTCGCATAAAATTTATTTTTGTTGAAATTTATTCGCTACTTAAATTGAAGCTCAGGAATGTTTCCTAAAAGTTTTAATAAATAGCAATATTAAAAAATTGTTTGCTTTCTTGACAAACTTAGATGCTCACATAGATTTTTTTTGTAATTGAAGCCCTCTTCGCGGAGGGTTTTTTTATGGCAGGCGTAGCTCAGTTGGTTAGAGCATCAGATTGTGGTTCTGAGGGTCGCGGGTTCGACCCCCGTCGCTTGCCCCATCCGCTTGCGCTTACGCTACAGCGTGACGGGTCCGCTGAATTGCGCTGTAGCGTAAGCGCAAGCGGGCTAGTTAAATAAAACTCCTTTTTTCTCCCATGGACATACTTTTTTTTGCTGCTCTCGCTTTTTATATTTTCTTCAGGCTAAGCAAGCATTTGGGCAAAATCGATGAAGAGGAAAAAAGAGAAATTGAAGAAAAATTGATGCACATTAAATCTGTAAATCAGCAGATAGTTGAAAAAATTAAACAGAAAGAAGTCACGGTTGGAGCTAGCTCGACTGAAGCACAAAATTCCGAAGATAAAATCATTTCATCTCTCGATGAGACTACCAACAAAAACCTTCTTGGCATTCTATCTGGTTGCAATATCACGGTTGGATTTTTTCTTTCCGGCGCAAAATATGCTTTTGAACTAGTGATTAAATCTTTCGCAAATGGTGATCTCGCCAGTTTAAAAATGCTGTTGGCGGATAAAATTTATCAGGGATTTGAAACGGCGGTTAATCAAAGAAAAGCGCAGGAAAATATTCTTACCACCAATTTAATTTCGATCGAAAAATCTGAAATAATTTCGGCAATTATGTTGGAAAATATTGCTTCAATTGCAGTGAAATTTACTTCAAAACAAATCAATTATATTTCCGATAAAAGCGGCGCTGTTACTTCTGGCAGAAAGGATGAAATTTCTGAAGTTACAGATATTTGGACATTTAAAAAAGACGTTACTTCACCAAATCCGAACTGGTTAGTTTCGGCAACTGGTTCTTAACCTAAGCCTCCTTTGCAAAAGGAGGTGGCTGAGCTCGTAGAGCGAAGTCGGAGGATTTATTAAATAATCACCCGTCATCACAACTTCGTTGCGATGCCACCCTCTTTTTCAAAGATGGCTAATTCATAAATTATGCAAAAATTCATCACCGAATCCTCACTCCAAACTCCGACAAAAAATTACAAATTTTATTCGCTAATCGATGTCGCGAAAAAGCTCAATCGCGATATTTCAAAACTGCCATTCAGTTTGAAAATTTTGCTCGAAAGTTTGGTGCGCAATTTTGATGGCGACGTAGTTCGCGAAGAACATCTCTTAGCAATTATCGATTCCGTAAAAAATCCTGACAAACGTATCGAAATCGCTTTCGCGCCAGCTCGCGTTTTAATGCAAGATTTTACCGGAGTTCCCGCCGTTGTTGATTTGGCGGCGATGCGTGACGCAGTTGCAAAAATCGGCAAAGATCCAAAAAAAATTAATCCGTTAGTGCAAGTTGATTTGGTAATCGATCACTCGGTACAAGTTGATTTCGCCGGCGATAAAAGCGCTTTGCAAAAAAATGTTGATCTCGAATTTGAAAGAAATTTCGAGCGCTACGAATTTCTAAAATGGGCGCAAAAATCCTTCGATAATTTTCGCGCCGTGCCACCGGGAACCGGAATTTGCCACCAAGTTAATTTAGAAAATTTAGCGCGCGTAATTTGGAATAAGGACGACCTCGCTTATTTCGACACTGTTGTGGGAACCGACAGCCACACTACGATGATCAATGGTTTGGCGGTTTTAGGTTGGGGCGTTGGCGGAATCGAAGCGGAAGCGGCGATGCTTGGCCAGCCAATCTCGATGCTGATTCCCGAAGTTATTGGTTTCAAACTTAGTGGAAAATTAAAAGAAGGAATTACCGCCACTGATCTGGTTTTAACCGTCACGCAAATTCTGCGCAAAAAAGGTGTAGTTGGAAAATTCGTCGAATTTTTTGGCGAAGGTGTTGCTTCACTTTCTTTGGCAAACCGCGCTACTATTGCCAATATGGCTCCTGAATATGGTGCAACTTGCGGGTTATTTCCAATCGATCAAACCACGCTCAACTATTTGCATTTAACTGCGCGCGACGAAGAAAATATTTCGCTAGTTGAAGCTTACGCTAAAGCACAAGGTGTCTTCGTTTCTGATCATAATTCTGCGCCAGATTTTAGCGAAGTTCTTGAGCTCGATATTTCGACAGTAGTTCCAAGCCTTGCTGGCCCTAAGCGTCCACAAGATCGCGTTGATTTAGAAAAAGTTTCGCAATCTCTGGTTGATTTTGCAAAAGAGTTGAACAGCTCTAATGACAACGTCTGCGCAATTTCTGATTTAAAAACCAATCTCAGCGACGGTGATATTGTGATCGCGGCGATTACTTCTTGCACCAACACTTCCAATCCTTCGGTTTTAATTGCCGCAGGATTACTCGCTAAAAAAGCGGTGGAAAAAGGTTTGAAATTGAAGGGTCATGTTAAGGCTTCCCTCGCTCCGGGATCACAAGTGGTTAGCGAATATCTTAACAATTCCGGATTACAAAAATATCTCGACCAACTTGGTTTCAACGTGGTTGGTTATGGCTGCACCACTTGCATCGGAAATTCTGGTCCATTGCATCCGCAAATTGAAGAAGCGATTAAATCGCAAAATCTTTTAGTTGGCGCCGTATTATCGGGAAACCGCAATTTTGAAGGGCGCGTTCATCCTTTAGTCAAAGCAAATTATCTGGCATCGCCACCACTTGTGGTTGCTTATGCTTTGGCGGGAAGCTTGAAAATCAACATCGCGAGCGATGCGATTGCCACTAACGAAGCCGGTAAAAAAATCTTTTTAAAAGATATTTGGCCCAGCCAAGCAGAAATTGATGAGGTAATTAATTCGCAAGTTAAGCGCGAAATTTTTGCTAAAAAATATGCTGATTTATTAAGCGGAGATGAGGCTTGGAAAAAAATCCAAGTCGAAAAATCCAGCACTTATTCTTGGAATCCTAACAGCACTTACATTCGTTTACCAAATTTCTTCGACGATCTAAATCGTAGCAATGCCAATGAAATCAAGGCGGCGCGCGTTTTAGCAATTTTCGGTGATTCGATTACAACAGACCATATTTCTCCAGCAGGAAATATTTCGACAACTTCTCCAGCGGCGGTTTATCTCGGCGAAAAAGGCGTCGCGAAAAAAGATTTTAATTCTTACGGCGCCAGACGCGGAAATCATGAAGTCATGATACGCGGCACTTTTGCTAATATTAGAATTAAAAATGAAATGCTTGGTGGTAAGGAAGGAGGGTTGACTAAAAATGCGAAAGGTGAGGTGGTTTCGATTTACGATGCTGCGATGTCTTTCAAGGAAAAAAATACGCCTCTAATCATCTTCGCGGGAAAAGAATATGGGACGGGATCTTCGCGTGATTGGGCTGCGAAAGGAACATTTTTGCTAGGAGTCAAAGCAGTTGTCGCTGAAAGTTTCGAGCGAATTCATCGCTCCAACTTAATTGGAATGGGTGTTTTGCCTTTGATTTTTAAGCCGTCAGATAATCGCAAAACTCTCGAATTAAAAGGAGATGAAATGGTTGATGTTTTAGGAATCACTCCTAACATCAAACCGAAGCAAGACATCAAATGCATTATTACAAATGCTGATGGCTCTAAGCGCGAAGTTACTTTAATCTGTGGTCTCGACACCAGCAATGAAGTAGAATATTTCAAGCGTGGTGGGATTCTTCAATATGTTCTCAATCAAATTTCTTAAACAAATTTAAATAAATATGCAAACTAGAGTAATTGGTTCTCACATGGATATCGGTCAGTCGCTGACTCAATATGCTTGCGAAAATCTCGAAAAAGCAGTCAAAAAATATTTTGAAAAAGCGGTTAGTGCGGAAGTTCATTTTTCAAAAGACGGTAACCTTTTTAAAGTGGTTATCCTCGTAAATGAAGGAGTTGCTGGCGGTATCAAAGTAAAATCCGATGCACAAGCGGGAGATGTTTACGCTGCTTTCAACGAAGCTTGCGAAAAATCTGTCACGCAATTGTGTCGCTACAAACGCAAAATTAAACATTACCGCCGTCACGAGAGTATCAAAAATCTTGAGCCAAATTATAAAGCGCTCGATGCCGTGAAATACGTGATGCCACCGCTTAAATACAATGTTTTTGAGGAAATGGAAAGCGAAGAGCTTGACGTTAAAATTGACGAAACTCATCAAGTAATCAGCGAAAAAAATACTGAAATCGAAAGTCTTTCAGTTGACGAAGCAATCATGAAAATGGATTTGGAAAACCTTCCAGCTCTAGTTTTTATCAATGCCAAAAACAAACGAATGAATGTTGTTTATCACCGCAAAGATGGCAATATTTCATGGATCGATCCACAAGTTTAAAAAATAATCAAAATAGTGCCGAAGGGGGTAAAGTTAGAAATGGAAGTTTTAGTTCATGGTAAAAGTAATATCGAAATGGCGATCCGTACTTTTAGAAAAAAGACCCAAAAAGAGGGTTTAGTAAAAGAAGCCAGAAGAAGAAAAGCTCACGAAAAACCTTCTGAAAAAGTTAAACGCAGAAGAGAAGAAAATATCGCGAGAAAAAAGAAAGCTAGAAAAACTGAAGGATCTTTTTCGTAGTTAATTAAAAGTGTGGGGTGGCTAGAAAATAGCCGCCCCACCAAGTCCTCATATCTCAGTAGATTTTCATGAAACTCAGCACAAAAGATAAATCTTTTTTACTCCTAATTAGCGCCATTTTAATAGTGCTTTGGGCAGTTTTTTCTTTTTCATCGAACATATTTTTTTCGGCGAATTTTAAAAATTCCGACATCCAAAAAATTTTCTCCAAGCCAGATCAAAAATGGCTAAACCTTTCCAAGCCAATCATTGACGAAGATCTCAAAGATCGCGTCATCCTTCTCCATTTCTGGAACCGCTCTTGCATCAGCTGCATCGCAACTCTCTTCGACATAAAAAAATTAGAACAAAAATTCGGCAACAAGCTTCTGGTCATCGGAATTTATTCGGCAAAATTTGACAGCGAAAAAAATTACCAGCTTATCGAAAATGCGGTCTTGAAGCATGATATTACTCATCCCATTTTAGTTGATGATGATCTAAAAATTTGGAATAATTTTAAAATAAAAGCTTGGCCGAGTTTCGTTTTGATCAATCCGCACGGCAATGAAGTTGAAACTTATGTCGGCGAAAATTCTGTAGTAGAAATGTCGCGCGATGTGAAAAAAATAATTTCGCGCTACCGCTATCGTCTCAATTCCAATCCACTACCAATCACCCCAGAAAAATATAATAAAATCGGCAATGTTCTGCGCTTCCCATCCAAGCTGGCATATAGCTCGAGCCTCTCTTACAAATCACGCCAATATTCAGCAATTTTCATCAGCAATAGTGGACAAAATAATATCGTAATCTCGGCGCTTAATGGCGATATTATTGAAAAAATCGGCGGCGCAGAAGAAGGTCTGGTTGATGGTATTTTTGATGATGCAACTTTCAATTCACCCAGCGGAATTTTATTTAACGACAATAAACTTTACGTTGCCGACAGCGGAAATCACGCATTGCGCGTCATTGATTTTAAAGAAGGTCTAGTAAAAACCCTGGTGGGAAGCGGCGTGAAGGGTGATGTAATTTCCGATGCCACAGCAATTGATGCCGCCTTAGTTAATCTTTCTTCGCCCAGCGATGTCGAATTTTTTCCCGATAAAAACACCATCGCCATCAGCAATTCCGGCACTAATCAAATTTTACTTTACCATTTAAAAGATCACAAAATTTCTGTTTTAGCGGGAAGTGGCAAGGAAGGAATGCTAGATGGAAAGGGTCGGGCAAGTTCTCTAGCGCAAACTTCCGACATGTCAGCATTTCAAGGAAAACTTTATTTTCTTGATGCCTTAACTTCTTCGCTGCGGGTTGTTGACAAGTCCGGTGATGTGAAAACTTTAATTGGTCAGGGTGAAAAATTTGGTCACGCTAATGGCGCTAAAGAAAAAGCTTTAATGCAGCATCCACTTGCACTCACCGTCGATAATTCCGGAGTTTATATTGCCGACAGCTTCAATCACCGCATTCGCAAATATGATTTTTCTTCCAAGCAAATTCGTGATTTAGTTGGCGCTGAAAGTGACGATGATTTTGGCGCTAAAACCAGATTTGATTCTCCAGAAGGAATCATCTCAATTGCCAATAATTTTTACATTTCTGATTCGGGAAATAATCGTCTTTTAATTTTGAATCGCTCTAAGTTGAATTCCACTTTGCTAAACGTCATGCCACCTTTAAAATTGCCGAAGGAAGGCTTTCTCGAATATTTACCAAACCTACAAAAATCCACCGTAATTTCCCTCAAAGAAAATGCCGAAATTATTTTAAAAATTGATGTGAATGATGGTTGGAAAATCAATGAAGATGGTCCAAGTTTTATTAATCTTCTTGAGTTGGTTAGTGACGATAAAGCTGATTTAATTTCCAGCTTCGATTGGCATGCCGTGAAATCAAAAGAGATGAAATTACCAAAACTTTCTTCCTCAAAAAACTACTTGATGCAAGGCACGATTTATTACTGCGAAGATAAAATAAATTCCTTGTGCTACCTCAAAAGTTACGAACAAAAAATCTCTGCTGATGGTGACGATAAATCTCTGCAAATTGATGTGAAGTTGGGATATTAACGATAAGGGGTCTGACCCCCCAAAAATCTCTTCTTTTTTAAGTTTTAGTTTGATAAAAAATCAAACCTTCTCGAGCATGCGGTTTTGCTGGATTAAACCTCGGTTGCGCAAAGAAATTTTTAACTAAAAAATCAACAAAAAAATGGCTAGTAAAAAACAAGCAAATGAAGCACCAAAAGAATTGCTCATGGAAGCGCCCTTGGATAACACAGTTACCGCAGAATATTCTGCTGACTCAATCAAGGTTTTAAAAGGTCTTGATGCAGTTCGTAAACGTCCCGGAATGTACATTGGCGACACTGATGATGGTTCAGGTTTGCATCACATGGTTTACGAAGTTGTCGACAACGCCATTGACGAAGCGCTGGCAGGACATTGCGACGAAGTTTTAGTGTCACTAAATGCTGACGGTTCAGTCACCGTAAAAGATAACGGTCGCGGTATTCCAACTGATATTCACAAGGAAGAAGGCGTTTCAGCTGCTGAAGTTATAATGACGCAACTTCACGCTGGCGGAAAATTTGATCAAAATTCTTACAAAGTTTCTGGCGGTTTGCATGGAGTTGGTGTGTCAGTGGTTAATGCTCTTTCTGATTGGCTAGAACTTCGCATCTGGCGCAATGGCAAAGAACATGTCATGCGTTTCGAACATGGCGACGCAGTTTCTCCTTTGAAAATTATGGGCGACGCTAATGGCAATAAAGGAACGCAAGTAACTTTTCATCCTTCAACCAAAACTTTTTCTAATGTTCTAGAATTTAATTTTTCCACTCTCGAACAACGTTTGCGTGAACTTTCTTTCCTAAATTCCGGCGTAAAAATTATTCTAAAAGATCTGCGCGCTGAAGAGTCCAAAGAAATTGTGCTACTTTATGCCGGCGGTGTTGAAGCTTACGTAAAATATCTCGACAAATCGAAAAACGCTTTGCATCAAACTCTTTCCGTTGCCGCTTCCGACAAAGTTACCGGCATCAGCATGGAGCTCTCAATGCAATGGAATGACAGCTACCACGAAAACACTTTATGCTTCACCAACAATATTCGCCAACGCGACGGTGGAACGCATTTAGCGGGGATGAAGGCGGCACTAACTAGAACCATCAACAATTACGCCGCAGACAATAAACTTTTCAAAAAAGACAAAATCGTTTTGACTGGTGAAGATGTGCGCGAAGGCTTGACTTCAGTGCTTTCAGTAAAAGTTCCAGATCCAAAATTTTCGTCACAAACCAAAGATAAACTGGTTTCATCTGAAGTTAGAACTCACGTTGAATCTTGGACTAATGACAAATTAGCTCAATGGTTTGAAGAGCGCCCCTCTGATGCGCGCGCCATTGTTGGAAAAGCAGTTGAAGCTGCGCAAGCACGTGAAGCTGCAAGAAAAGCTCGCGAATTAACTCGCAGAAAATCGGCGCTCGAAGTTTCAAATCTCCCTGGAAAATTGGCGGATTGCCAAGAAAAAGATCCGGCACTTTCTGAAATTTTTATTGTAGAAGGAAACTCGGCAGGCGGTTCTGCCAAGTCGGGACGTAATCGCAGATATCAAGCGATCCTGCCAATTCGCGGAAAAATTCTAAATGTCGAGCGCGCGCGTTTCGACAAAATGCTTTCCTCAGTTGAAATCGGCACCATGATTACCGCACTTGGAGCCGGAATCGGCGAGCAAGATTTCGATCCGTCAAAAGTTCGTTACCACAAAATCATCATCATGGCGGATGCCGACGTCGATGGTTCTCACATCCGAACTTTGCTTTTGACTTTCTTTTTCCGTCACATGCCGAAGTTGATTGAATATGGATTCCTCTACATCGCGCAACCCCCGCTCTACAAACTTAAAAAAGGTAGCAGCGAAGTTTATTTAAAAAATGAACAAGCTTTGCAAAATTACATCATCGACAACGCCTTGAATGGTGCGGTTTTGAAGACAAAAGCAGGAGATCGCGCCGGAGCCGATCTTCGTGATTTTGTAAATAATTTAGGAAAATTTTCTCACCTCATCAACAATCTCTCTCGCATAATTCCGTCAGAAATTGCTGAAAATTTAGCGTTAGTTGGCGCTTTCAATAAAGAGTGGATGGGCGACAAAACTGCGACTAAAACTTTGATTTCAAAAATCGAAAAAATCTTCGCAAAAACTTCTGATGAAGAAGTGGTTTGGAATGCTGCTATTTCTGAAGAAAATGAGATTGAAATTACTCGCGAAACTCGCGGTGTAAAAACCAATTATCTGATCAAAAAGTCACAATTTGATTTGCCGGAAGTTGTCGCTTTGGCGCAAGTAAAAAATCAAATCGCTGATGATTTTGAAGGCGCGATAAAATTCATTCGCGGCGAAGAAGAAAAATCTGCCAGCAAGCCAGTTGAATTAATGAACATGATTCTTGAAGCCGGCAAAAAAGGCGTGACCACGCAACGCTTCAAAGGTTTGGGAGAAATGAATGCCGAACAACTTTGGGAAACAACTCTCGATCCATCCAACCGCACTTTGCTACAAGTTAAGATCGATCAATATGACGAAGCCGACCAAACTTTCTCAATTTTGATGGGAAATGTGGTTGAACCAAGACGCGATTTCATCGTCGAAAACGCGCTGAAGGTTGTGAATTTGGACGTTTAATTATTCCGACTGTATTACATTTCGTAACAGGTTTGTAGCGAGACGGGGTTTGTAACCCCGTCCTAACTTTCAGTTCCAATGACATGAACATGAAGACGGGGTTACAAACCCCGTCTTGCAATAAAGAGGAATCAATGATTGAAAATTTTTATTCCTCCGCTCTCAAAAACCTCAAAGAAAAAAATCTCTACCGCTCTATTGTTACTTCAGATGTTGTTGATGCCGTTACAATTCAACGTCGCAAAGAAAAATTAATTTCATTTTCTTCCAACGATTATTTTGGCCTCTCGCAAAATCTCGAAGTTAAAAAATCTGCAATCGACGCCATTAAAAAATTCGGTGTTGGCGCGGGTGCTTCGCGCTATGTTTCGGGAAATAATTCCCTCTACGAAAAATTAGAAAAGGCGCTGGCGAAATTTAAAAAATGTGACGATGCGATTGTTTTTTCTTCCGGTTATTCTTGTGCAATCGGCGTTATTCCAGCCTTGGTAGGCGAGGGTGATTTGATCATTGCCGATCGTTTAATTCACTCTTCACTCATTGACGGCGCCAAACTTTCCGGCGCACGCTTCATTCGTTTTTTGCACAATGACACTCTGAGCTGTCAAAAAATTCTGATCGAAAATCGCGAACAATTTAAAAAATGTTTAATCATTACCGAAACAATATTTTCAATGGATGGAGATGTGGGAAAAGTTTCTGAATTGCTGCGTTTAGCCAAACAATTCGACTGTATTTTAATTTCTGACGATGCTCACGGACTTGGATTTGAAACGACTTCGCATCCACAACATTTACAACTCGGAACTTTTTCCAAAGCTTTTGGTTCTCTTGGCGGTTACGTTTGTGGTGAAAAAAATCTAATCGACTACTTGCGCAACTTTTCCAAATCGCAGATTTATTCTACCGCTCTTCCGCCCGCTATTTTAGCAGCTTCGCTCACATCTCTAAAAATAATCGAGAAAAAAAATCTTGGAAAAAAAGTGCTCGAAAATGCGCAATATTTTTGTGAATTAATGAATTTGCCAAAAGCAAAATCAGCAATTGTGCCAATAATTTTAGGTGAGGCAAAAAAAGTTTTAGAAGTTGCAAAAGCGGTTGAGGAAAAAGGAATGTTGATTTCTGCAATTCGTCCACCCACGGTTGAAGCAGGAAAATCAAGGCTTCGTATTACTTTTTCTTCTGAGCACAAAAAATCACAAATTAAAAAATTAGCGGAAATTTTATTGTGGCTGAAAGATAATCTTAGCTAAAATTTGAAAAGTCTCCTGCAGGAGACTTTTCAAAAACCAAAATTTAAAAACCATGAAAACCCAAGCCATCATTGAATCCACCTACAAGAAGCTACTTGCAGAAATTTTACAAAATTTACAAAAAACGCAGCAAAAAATTACTCGCCAAAAAGTTGAAATGTCGTGGCAAGTTGGAAAGTTGGTCGAGAATCATTTGAAGGAAAATAAAGATGAATCTTACGGCAATAATTTAATTTTAAGGCTTGAGGGTGACACAAATATTTCGCACAAAACTCTCTACAAAATGCGCAGCTTTTACCAAACTTATTCTCGACTTCCTAAAGATGATCCAAAATTAAATTGGTCGCATTACCGAGTATTGGTGGGGATTGAAGATGTGAGTGAAAGAAAATATTTGGAAGATTTGACCAGAAAAAATGAGTGGAGTGGTGATGTTTTGCAGAAAAAACTTACTGAATTAAAAAATAAAAAATCGCCAAAAAAGAAATCAAAAAAATCTGCAACTCCTCAAAAACTAAAATTCACCCGTGGAAAATTATTCACCTACAAGTTGGCGCGGATGAATGGCTCGCAGGAAATGTTTGTTGATTTGGGATTTAATATTTTTAGCAAAATAAAATCCAATCTTAGCGAAGGTGAAATTGTTACGACCGTAAAAAAAGGCGAAAAATATTCACTAAAAAAATCTGCGGTAAGTAAGAAAGAAATGCACAGCTACAAAGCCTATTTGGAACGCGTGGTTGACGGCGACACTATTCACGTCTCTCTTGATTTAGGATTTGGAATTTTTCACAAAGAAATTCTACGACTAGCAAAAATTAATGCGCCGGAAGCCAAAACCAAAGAAGGTAAAAAATCTTTTGTGGCGTTAAAAAGAATTTTAAAAGCTGAGGAATTTCTAATCGTGAAAACCAATAAAACCGACATTTACGGTCGTTACATCGCCGATGTTTTTTTAGGAAATGAAAAAGAGGGAAGTTATCTAAATCAAGAGCTGCTTGATTTGGGAGTGGTTGAATCTGTGAATTATTAAATGCAAAACCAAGTACAAATTCACAAAATAAAGGAAGATCAAATTGCTTTGTTGCGGGCGCTGGCTGGTGATGAAAATTTGCAGATTGAGTTTGATGAGGAGCGGAAAAATAATTTTATTTTGCTTAATCAGAATTTACTTTCTCCGACGAAAAAAGTTGTTTTACCTAATGTTGAATCTGAAATTTCTACCGGCAGTAGAGCCGCTCTGGATGTGGGTTTGTGTTATTTTTTATTTCACGATTCCAAAATACATTCTCAGAAAAAATTTGTAGAAGATGAACAAAAAATTTTCGACGAATTTGAAAAAATTCGCGTCATTATTAATATTGAAAATATTTATTTAGGTTCGCTGAAAAATATTTTGTGCAAGTTGGAAAGTGAGTCATTTTTATTTTCAGAAAATCTTGCGCTGTTGTTGTTCAGCGAAATTAATACAAAAAATATTCTGCCAAAAACTAAAAAGTTGATTGCTGAAATTGAGAAAAAAATCAGCAAGAAAATTTCTCATCAAATTAAAAAACTTGCAGAAAATATTTCCGATCAGAAGTCTTTTGCGCTAGAGGTAGAAAGGCTGCTCGAGATGATGCGTGAAGAAGTTGAGGCCCAGGATAAAAATAATGACGAGCAAAAAAATCAGCAAAAAGAAAATGAATTAGAAAGTTTTGGTTCGGAAAATATTGAGCAAGATGAGGAGGAAAATATTCCGCAAGATGGTGAGGAGTCTTCAGGTAAAAAAGAAAAAATTGCAGACAAAATTTCCGAATTAAAAGAAGGCGATGTCGGTGGTCAAGCTTCGATCAAACTAGATAAATCAAGCGCTGACGAGGAGGGAATAGAATTTAGAAATGCTTACAAAATTTTTACCGCACAATTTGACGAAGTAGTTTTTCCGCAAAAATTAATTTCAAAAAAAGAGTTAGAAATTCTTTACGATCAGTTGGAGCTGAAGATGGTGAAGCTTGCAGACATATCGCGCAAAGCCAGTTTGAAATTCAAAAAGAAATTACTTTCGAAGCGAAATACTTTGTCGGAATTTGATGCGACACGCGGAATTTTAAATCGTAAAAAACTAACTCGCTTGGTGATCGATCCGACAATTGAAGATATTTGGATCAATAGTCACGAGCATGAATATCAAAATACCGCGCTGACAATTTTGCTGGATAATTCGGGCTCGATGCGCGGCGCTCCTATTGTGATGAGTGCGTTGGCTTGTAAAATGATCGCCGAAATTCTCGAAAAATTTTCGGTAAAAACTGAAATTATTGGTTTTACCACAGCAGATTGGAAAGGCGGCAGAGTGCGTAAAATCTGGGAGGCCAATGGTCGTCCAAAAAATCCCGGACGCTTGAATGAACTTCGTCACATCATTTACAAACCATTCAATTGCAATTTTAAGAAATCGAAAATTAATTTAGGCTTGATGTTGAAAGAAGGAATTCTCAAAGAAAATATCGACGGCGAAGCCTTGCTTTTCGCGCGTTCACGCCTCATGCAGCAAAGTGAAAAACGGAAAATTTTAATGGTGATTTCCGACGGCACGCCAATTGATGATTCTACTTTGGCGACCAATGATTCCGATATTTTATCTGATCATTTGCATCACGTAGTTAAAAAAATAGAAAAGTTGGGAAAGATTGAAATTGTTGGCATTGGTATTGGTCACGACATTAAGGATTTTTATCGTAATTCGGTGACAATAAAAAATTTGGAAGAATTAAGTGACGTGATGATCGAGAAGATCTGCGCCGCCTTGTAACTCCCAATATACCCATTCGACTTCAGGGCATCTCGAAAAATTCTAATTTTTAGAGGCGCCCTAAAGAGAAATGTTGTTTTGGAGCGGATAAATCTTAGTCAAACAGATGGAGAAATTGCTTTAGCGGAGGCGGTTTTTGTCAATGGATTAGTAAGAAAAGGAATGGGTCTTGAATCAAATGCCTTATTTGTTGCTGGAATATCTTTGCCAGAAATAACTGCGGAAAAAGGAGAAGTGCTTAGCTTAGAAGCAGAAAAAATTGTGGCGAGTATAAAAAAAAAGAGGTTCCAAGTCCTTTCGCTTCACCAGTTGGTGTAGTTAAAATGGTTGAGATGGGATGGGCCTCTCATTCAATCTAATATTAATTTAAAAAATATGTCAAAATCTAGTCCCGCTGTTCTTTCTGACGTGAAGGATATAAGAGCATTCATTTCATTGGTTAAAAAAGATGGAGGCAGTTACGCGGCAGCAGATTTAGAAGAAGCAATTATCAGAATAGCTCGCAATCAAAAAGAAAAAGCTTTGTTTGACGTACTACGATCTTTACGAACTACACCAACAGTGTCCGTGGAGCATTTCAGAGCATGTGTCTTTGAAGCGTTAAAAGCAGAAGGAATAAATTTTGCAATGAAGGAAGAAGTGAAGGAGGTGGGTGGTTTTTGCGGCAATACAGCATTACTCTGGGGAATTGCTAATGCCAATAATGACTGCGTTTCTTACTATCTTGAATTTGCAAAAATTCATAATTTGGATATTGGCATCGATCTTAGAAGCGCTTACAAGAACACCGCGTTGCATCTGGCAGTTGTAAAAGGTTATGAGCATACTAGTAAAGACGGAGATATTTTTGCAGTATCAAATTTAGAGTTAATAGGACGATTAATTGATTTGGGCGCGAATGTAAATATTAAAGATAGCAGAGATTTTACCGCTCTTGATTTGGCGGTTATAAGACGCCATATTGAGATGGTGGAGACTATTATAAAATCTCCAACAACAACAGAAGAGACCATAGTAAACGCCTTACAAATTTTTGATAAATATTCTTCATTGGATGAATGTAATAAAGCGTTAAGTGCATATATTAATTTTTCTGAAAAATTTCTGCCTGCCGAAGAAAATTTTTTTACCAAGAAGAATAATGAAGAGATAAAAGGGATTCTTGATCGTAAAATATTATTTTTAAAATCAGTTCAATGTCCGGTTGGTAGCGTTGTTAATGCTTTACATGTGCTAGCTTTAGATGGTAATAAGAAGGAAGGAGGTCCAAGATAATCTCGGAGTTTCAATCGCTATTTGCAAATTACAGAAAACAAACCTCTCATCTAATTTTTAATTAACTCTCGGTGACTTATGTCGAAAAGATCGATCTCAACTTTTGCATTAAATTCAGAATCATATGTTAATAGCGATGATTGCATGAATTGCGAAGCTCGTAAGGAATTGTTAAATTCGGTGAATCGCTCAAACGTTAACGGAGCCATCATTATCAACTTTGGTGAAGAGGAAGAAAAATTTACAACTTTGATGCATGCCGCCCTTTCCTTCGGTGATAAATTTATGTGCGACAGGCTTTTATCGATCAAAGAAACTAAATTGAATATTGTGGATAGTGATGGTCAAGATGTGCTTACTTTTGCAAGAAAATCAAATCAATCAGGTGGTGGAAATAAAGCGGTGAAAGCTTTGTTGGAATTTGTTGGGGAAGGAGATTTTGCGGAAACAGAGAAAGAATCTGACAATGAAGGATTGATTTCCAGATGCTTCAAAAAATTATTTAGCTAGTCCAGATCCAAATAGCCGCAAATCTTGATGCCGTAGCCTTCAAGGCCGATGACGGATTTTTTAGAATTAGTGAGAAGTGTCATATTTTTAATTCCCAAATCTGCTAAAATTTGCGCGCCGGTTCCGTAGCTGCGCAATTGTTTTTCCTGATTTTTTTCGGCGTTGAAAACGTCGCTGATTTTTTCTTGTGGTTGACGAATCAAAACCAAAACACCGTTTTTATTGTCAGAAATTTTTTTCATCGCCGCTAAAAGCAATCCGCTTTTTTCGCTTTTTGCATCATCCAAACAATCGTGAAAAATATTTAAGTGATGCATGCGAACTAGAGTGGGAGTCAAGGGAGAAGAGGTTTCATCGATCTTGCCTTTCACCAATGCTAAATGTTCCACACCGTCAATTTTGCTACGATAAACTTTCAGCGAAAATTCTCCGGCGATTTTGCTGACGAATATTTTTTCCTCGATGATTTCGATTAATTTTTCATGCTTGCGACGATATTCGATCAAGTCAGCAATCGTAGCAATTTTCATTTCGTGCTTTTTGGCAAACTCGATCAAGTCAGGCATACGAGCCATCGAGCCGTCATCATTCATGATTTCACAAATCACTCCCGAAGGATTCATGTCAGCAAGTTTTGCAATATCAACTGCTGCTTCAGTGTGACCAGCGCGAACTAATACGCCGCCATTTTGTGCTTTAAGTGGAAAAATATGTCCGGGAGAAACGATTGATTCTTTACCTTTTTTTGGATCGATGGCGTCGCGAATTGTTTTAGCGCGATCTTGTGCAGAAATTCCGGTGGCGATGCCGTCGCGAGCTTCGATTGAAATTGTAAAAGCAGTTTTGTGACGCGATTCGTTATTCATTGCCATCAACGGTAGCTCTAGCTCGCGCACTCTTTCCTCGGAAAGCGCTAAACAGATTAATCCGCGACCAAATTTCGCCATGAAATTCACTTTTTGATCGTCACAAACTTGTGCTGGAATTACGAGATCGCCTTCATTTTCGCGATCTTCATCATCAACCAAAATAAACATTTTTCCGTTTTTGGCCTCGGAAATAATTTCAGCAATTGAGGCGAGATAATTTTTGTTAGACATCGTTTAAATTTTAATTTTTTGGAAGTGTGGACCCCGTCATGAAGACGGGGTGACAAAACTGAGGTAATTCGCGCCCCCTAAGTTGTCACCCCGTCTTCATGACGGGGTCCAGTTAATTTATTTCAAAAGTTTTGAGACATAACGCGCGATTACGTCGATTTCTAAATTTACTTTGTCACCAATTTTAGAATCGATGAGAGCAGTATTGGCAAGAGTGTGTGGAATTATGTTAATCGAAAAAGAGTCGCTGGTTACATCATTTACAGTGAGAGAAATTCCGTCAATTACCACCGAACCTTTTTGGGTAATAAATTTCATCAGCTCTTTTTTTGCTTTAAAAACAAAGTGATGTGAATCCTTCACCGCTTTTATTTTGGTAATTTTTGCAGTTGTATCAACATGTCCTAAAACCATGTGACCACCGAATTCATCGCCCATCCTCATGGCGAATTCTACATTGGTTTTTTCACCAACTTTCCAATTTTTTAATGTGGTTTTGTCGCAAGTTTCCTTCGAGGCTTGAAAAGAAAAAATAATTTTTTCGCCAGAAATTTTTTTAGAAATCAAAGTTAAGCAAATGCCGTTGATCGCAATAGAGCAGCCGATTTCTAGCTGACGTTTAACTGTAGTTTTTTTGGTGGAAATTTTTAAGAGCAAATCTTTTTTCTGATTCGAATCCAACTCTTCAACTTTTCCAATGTGAGTAATTATTCCGGTGAACATTTTTTAAGATTTTTTGGCGATTTCTTTTTTGATTTTCTTAATGGCGCTTTCTTCAATTTGTCGAATGCGTTCGCGCGAAACTTTGTGGATCTGACTTAACTCTTCAAGCGTCATTACCTCTTCGGATAATTGGCGTTTGAGCAAAATATCTTTTTCGCGATCATTAAGATTAGAAAAAGCTGCGTAAAATAAAGCGTGCTGACGCGATCTTTCTTGATTTTGAATGGCGATTTCTTCCTGACTTATTTCATTTGACGCCATCAAATCGACCATCTCTTTACCATCTCCCTCATCACCAAGAGGATTATTTAACGAAGTGTCGCCTTGTGCCAAACGTGAGCTCATCTCAGCAACTTCTTTTTCGGTGACATTTAAATCAGCAGCGATGCGCGCAATTTGATTGGGGTTCAAGGCATTTTCTTGTATCCCCAATCTTTTTTTGATTTTGCCTAAGTTGAAAAAAAGTTTTTTTTGCGCAGCGGTGGTACCGATTTTAACCAATGACCAAGAGCACAAAACGTAATCCTGCATGAAAGCGCGAATCCACCACATCGCATAAGTTGCGAAGCGAAAGCCTTTACCTGGATCGAATTTTTTTACTGCTTGGATTAATCCGAGATTTCCTTCGGCAACTAAATCAATTGGCGGAAGTCCATAATTTCTAAATTTTCCCGCCATTTTTGCGACGAGACGTAAATGACTTTGAATCAGCATTTTTGCGGCTTCCTTATCCTGATTTTCAAAAACGCGGCGACCGTATTCCAGTTCTTCTTCGGGAGTTAAAAGGGGGAATTTTTGGATCTCGCGCATATATTGCGCGAAGCTTGCATCTTGTGATCTAGCGGGAAAAGAAGGTTGAGTTTTATGTATTTTTACAGTTTTTTCTGTCATTAAAAACAGTTTTTTAAAGTCCCGTTACGGAGATTTTATATTTTTTTGAGAGATAGCTCATCACATCTTTGCGTTCCTGTAATTGTAACGGGCGATTGAAAATTATTACTTCTGCAATCATGCCAGTGAAGCCTGCTCCACCACTTTTATTACTGCCGATAGTGACACCATTAAGTGAATTACTGCCAGAATTTATATTACCATTGCCGGCTTTAGTTGTGGCATCGTTGACATAGGCGTGAGAGCTTGAGCCATTGAAATAAGCAGCGACGATATATGAGGCGCCGCCATTAAAGCTGGCGGGATTTGTTCCGGTAGCAGTGTCAACAGCAGTTCCGGCATTAAGGCTGACGGTAGTGCTTTTTATCCCGAGTGAAAATGTGCTTTGTGAAGTATCGGCGTCGAAGAGAGTAACTTGTGTGCCACTAGGATTGTAATTGGTTTTAAAAACTAGAAAGATTGTGGCTTGCGCAGTTGCGCCTTGATAAAAACTGGCGAGAGAGATTTTTGCCGTGCCATTAAATTCAATTGCTGGAACTTTATTGATGGCGGCGAGGCGATAAACTACCGCGATGCTTGCTGATCTGGTTAGTTTATTTTTTTGAGCAGCGATTGAAGAAGGGCTGATATCGCGCCATTCAGTGATTTTTGCGGCATTAACTTGTTCCGCGCTTTTAAGAGAATCGCGGAGAGAGGTCTCGTACCATGCCACCAGACCATCCATTTTTGCTACAGGTGATTGAATAGTGTTGGATCTGGCATTGGTGAGGCGAGCAGAATTTATCATGCCAGTTCCTTGAGTAACTCCCACTAGCAGAGTTCCAATGATCATTAAAACAATTGAGAGCTCCATTATTGAGAAGGCTGATTTTTTCATAAAATTTTATGGATTGTAATGAAAAGGGGCCTGACCCCTTCAATTTATCCGTTCCAAGTCGTTACTGGGGTTTTTGCCGCTCTTACGTCGTCCAATCTTCTTCTTGGAGTGTTGAGTGGATAGTTGTGGAATCTGTCGCCACGGCCTTCCTTAATTTCGCCAGCGATGTAAATCATGGTGGCAATAAAATCATCAATAGCCTCTTTAGTTTCGGTTTCAGTTGGTTCGATCAGCATTGCGCCGGAAACAACTAGCGGGAAGAAAACCGTCATTGGATGGATGCCATATTCGATCAAAGCTTTAGCAATATCGAGCGTGCTCAGTCCTTGCGCTTTTTGGATTTTATCAGTTAGCAAACATTCGTGCATGCAATTGCCAGAAAAGGGCACGTGGAAGTGATCTTTCAATTTTGCCAAAATGTAATTGGCAGAAAGAACCGCATCTTCAGCAACTTTTTGTAAACCGTCAGTTCCGTGTGAAAGCATGTAAGACAAGGCGCGAACGTGCATTCCGAATTGTCCGTTAAAGCCTTTTACTTTTCCGCAAGTTGTTTTTGGAGCGACTAATTTGTAAGTGTCGCCTTCTTTAACAACGTGAGGAGTTGGCAAAAATTCTGCTAATTCTGCGCGCACCGCGATTGGTCCAGAACCAGGTCCGCCGCCACCATGTGGAGTAGAAAAAGTTTTGTGTAAATTGAAATGCATTACGTCAACGCCGATATCGGCAGGGCGAACTTTTCCGACAATCGCGTTGTAGTTAGCGCCGTCGCAATAAAAATAAGCGCCAATTGAGTGAATTAAATCAGCGATTTCTGGAATATTTTTTTCAAATTTTCCGCAAGTATTTGGATTGGTGATCATGGTTCCGGCAATTGATTTACCATGTTCTGCTATCAATTTTTTGAATAGATCCAAATCGATTAATCCTTCAGAATTTGAGGGAATAACTTTGATGTCGAAGCCGCAAATTGCTGCAGTTGCTGGATTGGTTCCGTGAGCTGAGTCAGGAATCAAAACGATTTTGCGAGTTGCACCTTCGCCATTTTTTTCGTGAGCTTTTTTGATCACCAACATGCCAGCAAGTTCACCTTGTGCGCCTGCTGCTGGAGCTAGAGAAACCGCGCCAAGACCAGTTAGAGTGCTGAGCCAATTTTGCAAATTAAACATCAATTCCAAAGCGCCTTGCACAGTTGATTGATCTTGCAATGGGTGAATATCGCCAAAGCCGGGAAGGCGCGCCATCTTTTCATTCAAGCGTGGATTATGCTTCATGGTGCAAGATCCCAGCGGATAAAAACCACCGTCGATTGAATAATTTTGGTTGGAAAGACGAACGAAGTGACGAATCACTTGCGGTTCATTAACTTGCGCCAAACCAATAGATTCGCGTTTTTCTCCGCCAATACGCAGCCAAGATTCTGTCGCGCTACGCGTCGACGTGGAAAAATTTTCAACCTCAGGAAGATCAACGCCGCAAGCACCCTCGCGAGATTGTTTGATGAGAAGTTCGGTTTCGTGTCTCAAACCGCCGATTTCTTTAGGAGCGAAAGTCATGTTATTTATTATTTTTAGTTTGTTGTTTTAGTAATTCGTAAAGGGATTCGGGCGCAAGATCGGCGCCGTTTTTCCAGGCGATAGTGCTTCCGACGATTTTAAAATTTTTAAAATAATTCACGTCTTGTAGTGGTTCAAAAACCCCACCTCTGTTTTTTAATTTTTTGGACAAATCAATTTCTCCGCTTTTTCCATCGGCAAAGGTCAGCCATACTTTATAGCCTTCTATGTATTTCGCCTTCTTCACTAAATAGTTAAACATAGCGCTACTCCAAAGGTTTTATTTTCTTAAGGGGTTGATTGGTTTTAGGGCGCCTCTAAAAATTAGGATTTTTCGAGGAATTTTGAGTTTTAACAAATTTGCGAGAAGGCAAGCGTATTAGATATACGTGCTCTCGAGCAAATTTGTTAAAACTCAAAATTACCGGAAAAGACAATTTTTAGAGATGCCCTT
>CAMCMF010000016.1 GCA_945875865.1 Rhizobium sp. Q54 | reverse complement strand
ACTTTGCCTAAAACTTGAAACTGCGCGGTTGAAACAATGTTTTTAAATCTGCACTTACTCTGAGTAAGCTTACGTTTTAAAAACATTGTTTCGCCATTAATTTTCAAGCTTTAGCCAAAGTATCCTGAATTTCTAATGACGGATCTGGGTTAAAACCGAATTTGTCTCGCTAAAATCACCCGACTAAATTGCTTCGCAATTGAGCCACCCTCTTTTTCAAAGAGGGCTGGAGCATCCTTTGCAAAAGGAGGTGGCTGAGCACGAATGCGCGAGGTCGGAGGATTTATTTTGAGATTAGCTCGGTTTCTTGAATCAGATTTTTGTAAAAATTAACCCGAAGAATTTGGCTGAGATTAATAGAGGCTCTGAATTTTAATTATTACCGCCCATTTCCCTTTGAGCGCAAATGTTCCAACAGTTTCTGTCCCTCAGGATCCGCAACATCCTTGTTCGGAGAGGGAGAGTTGTAACCCTCATCAGGAGCAATCTCAAAATAACCACCATCTTTCGGCAATTCAGCAAGGCTCTCCTTTTCACCTTTTTTCATTTTATCCATCAGCAGTTGCATAAAGGACATAAGGGCAGGATTAGCCTCCAGAACATCTTTGGAAAAGCTTATTGTAATGATCCCGTCTTTTACTGTCGCAAAACCTTTATCTATGAGAGTTTTAATCCATTCATCAGGTGTCGTCTCAGGTGAATCTTTTGACATAATTTTTTTGAATTTATTTAATTTAAAAAGGAGAAATTTTTATTTTCTTCGCGCAATTGTACAGTGTAGCTCTATATTATTTTAACAAGAGATTGTCTGTTATTTCTGCGCCAATCTCGACACCTCATCCAAAATTTTACTTAAAAATTTTATTTGATGAGCGCAGTTAGATTCATTTTCTTCGGAAAGAATATTTCTCAAACAGCCGGTTAGATGGGATTTTTTTTCTTCACTTAGGTTTTTGGTAATATCTCCAAATAAAAAATCGGCTAATTTTTTTGAATCTTTGGTTAAATCAATTGTCGCAGAAATAAATTTTTTAAAAGCTTCTTGATTGCTAATTTCGTAGGAGCGCTGCGAAACTATGGCGCGATCAATTTTTTCATTTTCTGGTAAAATACTATTTACAACCGCCAGCAAAATAGACTTATCTGCGGTTGAAATTCTCTCCTGCGAATCCCAAATTTTTTCGACAGTTTTAATTTCCGAAACTTGATTAATTTTCGCTAAAATTCGTAATAATTTTTCTTTTAAAACAAAATTATCGCCCTGACTGAGATTTCCTAAATTAGTTACCCCCACCTTTCCTGACGGCTTGCTGTCATTACTCACCAACTTGGCTAATGATTCAAAATTACTAGCGAAATATTCTGGCAAAAATTTAGTGAGTTTTCTTTTTCTTCTTTTTCCACGATAAAGAATTTCAACTTCCTGATATTCATCTGAGGTAGAAATAATATTGATCTCAAGCTGACAATTATTACCGAGATTATTCGAGACTAAATTACTGGAAGTTTCGGCAAATAAATCTCGACCAAGATCGGATTGTGGCTTTTTATTTTTCTGATCAAGAATTTCTTTAGATTGCATCAGGTAATTTCTAGTTGGTTAATCGGTGGGGCAAAACATTTTTCGCCGATCTAAGAACCTGTCTATGATCTTTTTTAATCACAGATTTTGGCATATTTTTAGCGCTTTTTTAGTAAAATTACGACGCATATCTGGATATATTCGGAGAAATTTTACTAAAAAATAAGCAAAAATAGGACGAAATATGGGGTTAAAAAAGATCATAGACAGGTTCTTGAGCTATTTTGTCTAGTCTAAATCAACATAATTGAACATCTCATCAGCAAACTGTTTCATCAAATATACCCAAACTGATTCAAAAAACCGATTTTATTTTTTAGTTTGTCATCCCCGCGTAGGCGGGGATCCAGCTTGTTTCAAGATTCTCTGGATCCCCGCCTACGCGAGGATGACAAACTTGTGGTCCGGTATGTTCAGCTTGAATGGGTATATTTACAATTTTATTCCAACTTTTTCCAAATCCGCATCAACCATCATTTTTACCAAAGCTTTAAAATTAACCTTCGGCTTCCAGCCTAGGTTTTTACGTGCTTTTGATGAATCTCCAATCAGCAAATCAACTTCCGCTGGGCGAAAATATTTTTCAGAAATTTCGACATATTTTTTCCAATCCAAACCAGCATGACCGAAAGATTCATCGAGGAATTCTTTCACCGAATAAGTTTCTCCCGTTGCCACAACATAATCATCAGCTTCCTGCTGTTGCAGCATCAGCCACATAGCTTCAACATAATCTCCGGCAAAGCCCCAATCGCGTTTTGCGTCGATATTCCCGAGATATAATTTATCAGCTTTTTTTGCCATGATGTCGGCAAGACCGCGAGTGATTTTGCGCGTCACAAAAGTTTCGCCTCTTCTCGGTGATTCATGATTAAAAAGAATTCCGCTGCAGGCAAAAATTCCGTAAGATTCGCGATAATTTATCGTCAACCAATGTGAGTAAAGTTTGGCGCAGGCGTAAGGTGAGCGCGGATAAAATGACGTAGTTTCCTTTTGCGGAATTTCCTGAACTTTTCCAAACATTTCACTTGAGGGCGCCTCTAAAAATTAGGATTTTTCGAGGAATTTTGAGTTTTAACAAATTTGCGAGAAGGCAAGCGTATTAGATATACGTGCTCTCGAGCAAATTTGTTAAAACTCAAAATTACCGGAAAAGACAATTTTTAGAGATGCCCTTGATGAAGCTTGATAAAATTTGGTTTTGATACGTGTGTCGCGAATGGCATCTAGAATTCTGCAAGTTCCTGTGGCGTCAATATCCGTAGTATATTCCGGAATATCAAAACTGACTTTTACGTGGCTTTGCGCCGCCAGATTATAAATTTCATCGGGCACAATTTTTTCTAACAAGCGCGCCATATTTGAAGCATCAGCTAAATCGCCGTAATGCAAAAAAAGTTTAACTCCATAAACTTTTGGATCATTGTAAAGATGTTAGCGCCTTTTTTGTCATTTGATTTTGAATTGATTTAGATGCTTTAAAAAGATTGACCCCTTCATGCGACGGGGTCAATCTTCAAGAAAAAAATTTATCTTCTTCGAGAATAATTCCAGAATTTCCCTGGGAAATTTTTGTTGTAAAGATCAAAGAGGTTTTTAATTTCCGCCGCCTTCAATTCTCACTAAACCTGCACAAACAATGGCACAAAAAGGATCGGATAAAAGACCAACCTCACCTCATTTGCAAATCTACAAATGGAATATTTCTTCTCTCACTTCAATTTTGCATCGCCTTACCGGCGTGGTTTTATATGCCTCAATCGTTGCGATAGTTTGGTACATAATTTATTACACTTATCAAATTAATCCCGCTGAATCGATGGAAAATTGCGACTGTCCGATGAAAAAAATTTTGGATAATATTTTTGCCCTCGCTGCCATCGGCGTAACTTTTTCTCTTTATTATCACTTCGCAAACGGCATGCGTCATTTATTTTGGGATATCGGCAAAGGCTTTGATATCAAGGTCGCTAGACGAAATGGTTATCTAGTTGTGCTAGCTGCTTTATTACTCACAAGCGCAACAGTTGGCGCCGTAACTTATCTTAAATTTTTCTAATCATGACCAAAATTAAAATCGCTCCTTCAACAAAAACCGGCGCTCATCATTGGTTGATGCAACGAATTTCAGCTCTCGCTTTAATTCCACTAATCATCTGGTTGGTATTTTCATTCGCCTCAATTCTCGAAGATCCCCAAGGCTATTTGCCAACTTTCTTCGCCTATCCTTTTAATGCGATCATGGGAATTTTATTGATCATCACCTCACTCTATCACGGCTCTCTAGGTATGCGCACTATCCTCGAAGATTACGTCGCTAACAAAATGATGATGCATATTTTTATCATATTCATTCATTTCCTTTCAATTGCTACCGCAGTTGCCGGCGTTATTGCAATAATCAGGCTTCATTTAATTGGTTAATAAAATGTCAGAATCAAAAATAAAAAATTACACCATTATCGATCATGAATTTGATGTCGTAGTTGTTGGCGCTGGTGGCGCCGGATTACGCGCGACTTTCGGCATGGCACAAAAAGGCCTTTCAACCGCTTGTATTTCAAAAGTTTTTCCAACTCGCTCCCACACAGTTGCCGCACAAGGCGGAATTTCTGCGGCTCTTGGCAATATGGGCGAAGATGATTGGCGCTGGCATATGTTTGATACTGTAAAAGGTTCGGACTGGCTGGGCGATCAAGATGCCATCGAATATATGTGCCGCGAAGCACCTGATGCCATCATTGAACTTGAACATTATGGCGTGCCTTTTTCTCGCACTAAAGAAGGTAAAATTTATCAACGCCCTTTCGGCGGCATGACTAAAGAATTCGGCGAAGGCGGTCCGGCACAACGTACTTGTGCAGCAGCGGATAGAACAGGTCATGCAATTTTGCACACTCTCTACCAACAATCTCTCAAGCATAACGCGCAATTTTTTATCGAATATTTTGCGCTCGATTTAATCATGGAAAATGGCGTTTGCCGTGGCGTCACAGCTACTTCAATGGTTGATGGAACTATGCACCGCTTCAAAGCACAAATCGTAGTTCTTGCAACTGGAGGTTACGGTCGCGCTTATTTTTCTGCGACTTCTGCTCACACTTGCACGGGAGACGGAAACGCCATGGTTTTACGCGCTGGCTTACCGCTTCAAGATATGGAATTCGTACAATTTCATCCGACCGGAATTTATGGTTCAGGATGCTTGATTACTGAAGGCGCACGCGGCGAAGGTGGATATTTAGTAAATTCTGAAGGCGAAAGATTCATGGAACGCTACGCTCCAAATGCCAAAGATCTCGCCAGTCGCGACGTAGTTTCTCGCGCCATGACGATGGAAATTTTAGCCGGTCGCGGTGTTGGTCCGAAAAAAGATCACATTTATTTACACTTAAATCACCTCGATCCAAAAATTCTTCACCAACGTCTTCCGGGAATTTCTGAAACTGCAAAAATTTTCGCTGGCGTCGATGTTACCAAACAACCAATTCCAGTTCTGCCAACCGTTCACTACAACATGGGCGGAATTCCAACTAATTTTAAAGCCGAAGTTTTGACGGTTAAAAATGGTAAAACTGAAGTCGTTCCCGGCTTGATGGCGATTGGCGAAGCGGCTTGCGTTTCGGTTCACGGTGCAAATCGCTTGGGCTCAAATTCACTGCTCGATCTAGTAGTTTTTGGTCGCGCTGCTGCAATTCGCGCTGCTGAAGTTATCGAACCCAATGCTGCTCAAAAAGAATTTGCTGAAAATGCCGGCGAAGAATCAATCGCCAGATTTGACAAAATCAGAAATGCTGATGGCAAATATTCTACGACTGAGATCAGAAGTGAAATGCAAAACTGCATGCAGCAACATGCGGCGGTATTTAGAACCGAAGAAATCCTCGCTAAAGGCACCAAAAAAATGCAGGAAATTTTTGCTAAATTTTCTGATCTCAAAATTTCTGATCGCGGAATGGTGTGGAATAGCGATTTAGTTGAAGCGCTAGAATTAGATAATCTTCGCGCTCAAGCTTTGGTCACAATTTCTTGCGCTCTAAATCGCAAAGAAAGCCGCGGCGCTCACGCTCGCGATGATTTTAAAGATCGTGACGATCAAAATTGGATGAAGCACTCAATCATATGGTGTGATGATAAAGGTAAAACCAAAACCGACTTCCGTGAAGTGGTGTTGAAGCCAATGAGCAATGATGTTCAAGCTTTCCCACCGAAAAAACGCGTTTATTAATTATGCCAGAAATTTGCCGATTCTACGGAATCATAATCAGAATGTATTTGATCGACAAAGAGCATCCGCCACGGCATATTCATATAAAATATGGTGAATATGAGGGAGTAATGGAATTAGCAAATTTTCAAATTATCGATGGCGCTCTTCCAAAAAAATGCCATCAACTGGTAAAAGAATGGGCGGAACTTCATCAAGCAGAACTTATCGAAATGTGGAATAGTCAAAAATTCCATAAAATTGAACCACTAAATTAATTTATGAAATTGAAAGAAATTCAGCACAAAAAAGATTATGAATTTTTAATCACTTTTTCCAATGAAGAAAAAATTAAGGTTGATTTAAAAGAATTAATTTCATCTTACGTCAAACCTCAAGAAGCCATAACAGCTCACATCAATCAAGAGTGGGGATGTTTAGAATTTAATAATGGCACAGTCGATATAGAGCCAAAAACTCTTTATAACTATGTCAAAAATCAATCACATAAAATTCATTAATTATGGCCGAGTTCACTCTTCCAAAAAATTCTGTAATCGACAAAAAAGCTGGAAAAACTTTTAAAGCAAAATCTGGCGCAAAAAATGTGCGCTCTTTTGAAGTTTATCGTTTTAATCCCGAAGATGCCGATAAAAAAAATCCCCACATCGATAAATTCGAAATCGACATGGATGAATGCGGCCCAATGGTTTTGGATGCCCTCATCAAAATCAAATCTGATCATGATTCATCAGTAACTTTCCGCCGCTCTTGCCGCGAAGGAATTTGCGGATCTTGCGCCATGAATATCGATGGCACCAACACTCTCGCTTGTACAAAAGCAATTTCTGATTGCGGATCTGGTGCTGTAAAAATCTATCCATTGCCGCACATGCCGGTGATCAAGGATTTAGTTCCCGATCTTACTCACTTCTACGAACAGCATAAATCAATCGAGCCTTGGCTAAAAGCTGAAGAGCCGCTAAATCCCGGCAAAGAACGTCTACAATCTCCTGAAGATCGTGAAAAACTGGATGGACTTTATGAATGCATTATGTGCGCTTGCTGCTCAACTTCTTGCCCAAGCTATTGGTGGAATGGCGATAAATATTTAGGGCCCGCAACCTTGCTCCAAGCACAACGCTGGATCGTTGATTCGAGGGATGAAGCAACCTCCGAGCGGCTCGATGCTCTTGAAGATCCTTTCAAACTTTATCGCTGCCACACAATCATGAATTGCGCCAACACTTGTCCAAAAGGGTTAAATCCTGCAAAAGCAATTGGAGCGATTAAACAGGCGATTGCTGATCGAAAAGCGTAATTTATATGTCATCTCCAGATACAAATGATCCTGCTGTAAAGAGTGGTGGAAAAGGGGCGGGAAGAGTAAGGAGTTTAAGTGAGGGAGAGCTAGAAATCACTGCTGCGCTAAGTAGCTACAGAAGACCAAGCTCAGGCAGCCTTAGCGGTCGCACTTCCATTCCACAAAAACATTCTTATTTCACTTCAGAAATTGATTTAGGTCTCTTCGACGGTTTCATGGTTTTAGAAGCAGAGCATAATCTTCTGACCGATCCACAAAAAGCAATTTTAGAACAAATAAAAAAAGATCGGGATTTCCATGAAGTCTTTTTATCCGCCTCTTCATGTCGTCGGCATGTTTATATATTCAGGCGATCAGATCTGTTGAAGCAATCAACAATTCCTGGATTGCAAGAATTGGCAAAATCAACCTCAACAGAAGATAATTTAAGAGTTTATCTAAAAACTGATGCTTTGAAATTTCTTATGCTGTGGGTATCTGGCAGCCTAAATGAAGGGAAATATCGTAACGATACCTACAATAGAAAAACCGTAAATACCTGCGTCGATTTATTTAAAAATTTTCTTCAAATGATAGGGGTTACAAGCGGAAATCCTGAGGCTTTTGGGAAAGAATTTGGAAAATTACAAAACACACTAGATAATGAAATTAAAGCTCTCAGAAAGGAAGCCGCACAAAACTTTGAAGAAAAAATTAAATGGCTAGAAACTAAAAAAGAACAAGCCAATCGAATGAAAGAATTCAGATTTCTGCGCATCACTCCTGATTCAAAACCAGATGAATTTTTATTGGATTTAAAAAGCGCCTTTGTTGTCGTAAACAAACTTTGCAGCGTTTTTGAAAGGATTAAACAACTACCAGCAATCAAAGAATTATGGTCGGACGCAATTAAAAAAGAGACGCTAGATATTATAAAACAAGAAGATCGCGATCTATTTTCAGATATAATGAAATGCAGAAAAGATTTTATTGAATTTACCTGCGATGTTTTGCTTGAAGACTTAAGAAACAGGACCGCAACTATAGATGAAGTAAATGGTCGCATCACAGAAAGATTCGCTCCAGCTGTCAAAGAACTTTCCTTGGTGGCAAGAAAAATTATTTCATCAGAAAAATTATCACCTGATTTGCCAGCCTCACCTTTGGTTCGAGCTGCAGAGGCATCTGAAGTGGCGGAGGTTGTATATGGTCCACATTATGCAGAATTAGCTAGTATAAACGGCGACGCAACCACAACAACCAATTCACTTAATCCTGTGGATGCAGCCAAAGTAATAGCCCCTGGCACTCTTACTCACCAAGCTAACTCATAGTAAAAATGAAAACTCTCTTCCTTGGCTGCGGCAAAATGGGATCAATTCTCTTGAATAATTTACTTGATGAAGCTGGCTTTGAAGCAAGTCAAATCACGGTTTTGGAGAAGTCGGATAAAAATAAACTTCCGGGAATTTTTTATTTGAAAGATGTTAAAAAATTAGAAAAAAACTATCGCGCTGATTTGGTTTTTTTATGCATAAAACCACAAGATTGTGCAGAAGTTTTGAAAGAATTTTCTCAAGCCGATATTTTTCATAAAGACACTATTTTCATTTCAATTTTAGCTGGAAAAAAAGTTGAATTTTTTGAAAAGATTTTTGGAAAATCTGCTAAAATAATTCGCTCGATGCCAAACTTGCCGATCCAATATTCTCAAGGCATTTTCTCCTACCTCCTCAACAAGAATATCAAAAAATCTGAAGCGAAAAATCTTGAAAAAATCTTCGCCAAATTCGGCACTGCTTTTGAAATTTTAGATGAAAAATCTTTTGATGCCGTCACGGCAATTTTCGGCTCCGGCCCTGCTTATATTTTTCTACTGGAAGAAATCTTCGCTGAAATCGCCATTGCTTGCGGCTTCAAAAAAGATCAAGCAGCTCATCTAATCAAAAAATTATTTTTAGGCAGCGTATTGATGTCAGAATTTTCGGCAGAAAATTTTTCTACTTTGCGTGAATCGGTGACCAGCAAAAAAGGTACAACTGACGCAGCTATTTCAGTTTTACAAAAAAATTCAGCACTAAAAAATCTTCTAAAAAAAGCTGTTGGTGCGGCGATAAAAAGATCAAATGAATTAAGTAAAAATGCCACATAGAATCAGAATTTACACCGACGGCGCCTGTCTTGGAAATCCTGGCCGCGGCGGCTATGGCGCTATTTTGCTTTATAAAGAACATCAGAAAAAAATCTCCGGCTCTGAGAAAGAAACCACCAATAATCGCATGGAACTTCGCGGCGCAATTGAGGCGCTGCGAACTCTAAAAAAACCTTCCGAAATTATACTTCACACCGACAGCAAATATGTCATGGATGGCATTATGAAATGGATTTCAAACTGGAAAAAAAATGGCTGGAGAACTGCAGATCGCAAGCCGGTAAAAAATTCTGACCTGTGGCAGGATTTAGATCTCGAAGTTGCAAAACATAAAATCGAATGGGTTTGGGTAAAAGGTCATTCGGGAAATCACTTCAATGAAATAGTGGATGAATTGGCCAGAGTGGCGGCGGAAAAACTGACTTAAACCCTCTTTTTCCAAGAGGGCTTAGGAAATTTCGATTTTCGACAAATCACCAACTTCATTAAACAGCCTACGAATTTGCGAGAGGATCAGCAAACGGTTCTCGCGCATATTTTTATCTTCATCATTTACCACAACATGATCGAAGAAATGGCTGAGCGGCGCTTCTAAAATATGTAGCAGTTCAAAAGCTCCGACAAAATCTCCTTTGATAATTAGCTTTTTAAACTCGCGCGAAATTTGTTTGATACGAACGTAAAGCACTTTTTCATATTTGGTTTTTAAGCCGCGGCGCGAAGGCTTATTGTCATATTTTATGCCATCTTTTTTCTCTTCAATCGCCAAAATATTTGCCGCTCTTTTGTAAAGCGTAATGAGATTTTTATCCTGAGAATTTTTTACAAAATTATCCAAAAATTTAACTTTTTTGGCGAGATAAAGAATGTCGATATATTTATGAGTGTCTAAGTCCGAAAGATATTCGTTGGTCACCACATTTATTACATCGAGACGAACTTCTTCATTTTCTTTGAGATAAATTTTCAAGCGCTCGACGAAAAATTTAATTATCTCTTCGATCAGCAATTTTTTGCTCTCATAAAAATTATCTCCCAGCAAAGTTTTTTGTAATTTAAGCGGATAAGCATTGAGAGATTTTTCGATTAAAGCGCGAATTGGAAAAGCAATATTATTAGAAAAAGAAATGCGGATGATACCTAGAGTAGCGCGCCTTAAAGCATAAGGATCTTTTGAAGAAGTTGGCTTCTCATCAGCCAAGAAAAATCCTACGACTGAATCAATTTTATCCGCAATTGAAAGCGCAATACCCAGCGGTGTTTTCGGCAAATCTGATGTTGGACCCAAAGGCAAATAATGTTCATAAATTGCCGCGACAATTTTTTTATCTTCTTTTTGTTGCAGCGCGTAAAAGCTGCCAATCTTGCCTTGGAGCTCCGGCAATTCGCCAACTGCCTTGGTAGTTAAATCAACTTTGCATAAATCAGAAGCGCGCTCCGCCAAAGCTAAATCGCAATGCGGCACGAAGATTGATAAAAATTTTGACAGACTATTGAGGCGATCTTTTTTGTCGTAAAGCGAACCGAGTTTTTGATGGAAGACAATTTTCTTAAGCTCCTCAACCCTTGAAAACAAAGGAACCTTAACATCTTCATGAATAAAAAATTCTGCATCCCGCAAACGAGCCCGCACAACTTTTTCATTATCGGCAATAATTTTTTTGCGATTAGATTCAGTGATTATCGCATTTGAAACGAAAATAAATTGTGTCGCCAAACTGCCATCTTTTTTCTTTAAGCAGAGATATTTTTGATTGGAGCGCAGAGTTAAAACTAAAACCTCATCCGGCAAATCAAGAAACTTATCATCAATCGATGCCCCCAATGCTGTAGGCCATTCACATAACCCAACCAATTCATCAAAAAGCGGAGATTTTTCTTCATCATCAATTAAATCTAGCACCAGATCGAATTTAATTTTTCTGATTTGTTCGGAAAGTTTTTGTCGTCTTTTTTCCTGATTTAAAATGATAAATTCATCTTCAAGAATTTCTTCATAATGCGCGGCATTAGTGATTTTTAAGGCTTCAGCTTTGCGACCAAAAGTTAAGTTGTTTGATTTCAAGCCAGAAAATTCGATATCAATAACTTCGCTGCCCATCATGCAGGAAATATTGCGAATTGGCCTGATCCAACGCGGCTGCACAGCCAAACCTTCAACTTCAAAACGCATTAATTTTGGCCAAGCATTGACCATTTTATTTAAAATTTGCGGCAAAGAATTTTTGATGATTTCGGAAATTTTAATTTTTGATTCCGGCTTGTTGAAAACATAAGCGCCGTCGATTTGCTCTAATTCGCTTTCGCTAGTTAATCCTGTTGAGCGCAAAAATCCTTCCAGCGCTTTTTTATCCGCCGCCAATTTCGGCCCCACTCTTTTTGTTGCAGAAACAATTTGAAATTCTTCGAGGCGATAAATGTAAAGCACCAAGCGGCGCGGGGTGATGAAGGTTTTGATTTGCGATGGATCAAGCAACAAATTATTTTTTGCAAAAACTTCCGCAGCAATTTGCAGAAAATTTTCCGCTGCCACCTTTTGCATTTTGGCAGGAATTTCTTCGCTAAAAATTTCTAATAAAAAATCGGACATAATGAATTGTAAGTATGGACCCCGTCATGCGACGGGGTGACAAATAGTAAATAAATACAGAACCTCTCTCTCTTGTCACCCCGTCGCATGACGGGGTCCATTTGAGTTAGAAATTCGTACTCTCAACACGCAAGAAACTTACGGACTTAACCAGCGTAGAATCAAGGTTTTTGATAACATTAAGCAGTTCTTCTTCTTTTTGTGCATCAGTAATAAATCCGCAAAGAATATCATTTTCGCGATCAAAAAACATGGCATTCTCAACATTAATTTTATCGCCAAAAATCATTTTCGATAAATTAGTTTTTTGTGCCATTTCCTTATCAACTAAAAGTCGTAAAAAATATTTTCCCACGCGTTGCGAAATTGGCATGATTTTTGCCTCGATTAAATCAGCACATTTCACACCAAAAAGTGGCGAAGTATTGCGACCGCAAGCAATATCAATAATATCCGCAACCACCGCCGAGCCAGTGGTCAAGCCACCCGCCCCTCTTCCAATCATTACATTCCAATTGGAATTCGAACCCAAAGTTACAATCGCATTGTAAGGCCCATCAGTTTGCGCAATCTTTTCAGATTTTTTTATTAAAGTCGGATAAACCGTTTGCTGAAGCATGTCGCCAAGATTTCGATAAATCGCCAAAAGCTTAATTTTATAACCCAACTGATCTGCGATTTTAACATCTTCGATGGTAACTTTTTCGATTCCCTCAATGTAAGTTTTTGTAAATTGCGGATTAGAGCCAGAGGCAAGCGCGCCCAAAATTACCAATTTATGTGCAGTGTCGGTGCCGTTAATATCCATCACGGGATCAGCTTCTGCATATCCCAAAGCTTGCGCCTCTTTTAACGTCTCAAAAAAATCACGAGTTTCATCGCGCATTTTAGTTAAAATAAAATTACAGGTGCCATTCAAAGTCGCGTAAAATTCTGTAATTTCATTTGCCGCAAAACCTTCTTTAAAACCTTTGATGATTGGATTAGCGCCCGCTGTCGAAGCTTCAAAACCGATGTAACCTTTATTTTCCTCAACCAATTTTGCGATTTCCACGCCCTGCTCTGCCAGCAAAGCTTTATTGGCGGTAACAACTTTTTTTCCGCTTTTGATTGCCGCAATAATTAAATCTTTTGCCGTAGTCAAACCACCCATCACTTCAACAACCACATCGATTTGTGGATCATTAGAAAAATCACTGGCGTTAGAATAAAATTTAATTTTTGGATCTAAAAAATCTTTTTTTGTTCGCGAAAAAGCCGCGACGATTTCAAGCTGCGCACCGCTGCGACGTGTAATTAGGTCGGCATCTTTTTGCAAAATGTCATAAACGCCTTTGCCAACAGTGCCAAGTCCAGCAAGGCCAATTCGTAGTTTTTTCATAATTTTTAGAAAATTTGGGCAGGCTTTTTCGGGGTGGGCTTTTTAATTTTCAATTGACCTGAATTCAAGGCGTTTATTATGCAGCCATCAAATCTCAATTTTCAAAAAATGAAAAATAAAAATTATCCTGAAGCGAATCAAAACCTTGATTTTGCTAAGATGGAGGAAGAAATCCTGCGCTTTTGGCAAGCTGAAAAAATTTTCGAAAAGTCGGTAGAAATGCGAAATTTCTCCGGCGAATTAGATGAAGATAATACTTCGCCAGTTCAAGAGCCGTGCAGCTTGAAGAGTCACACTAATTGTCGTCACAAAAAAGAAGAGAAACATGAATTCGTTTTCTACGACGGCCCACCTTTTGCAAATGGCCTACCACATTACGGCCATTTATTGACTGGCTTCATCAAGGATATTGTTGCTCGTTATCAAACCATGAAAGGTAAAAAAGTTGAACGCCGATTTGGCTGGGATACGCATGGCTTGCCAGTTGAAATGGAAACTGAAAAAGAATTAACCGCCCGCGAAGGCCGCCCAATTTCTGGCCAAATCGCGATTCAAGAATATGGCATCGGAAAATTTAACGACGCCTGCCGCGAATCGGTGATGAAATATGAGCGCGATTGGAAAAATTATGTAACGCGCCAAGGCCGTTTTGTTGATTTCGAAAATAGCTACAAAACGATGGATGTGAATTACATGGAATCGGTGTTGTGGGCTTTTAATCAGCTGTTTGAGAAGGGATTGCTGTATGAAGATTTCCGCGTGGTTCCTTATTCTTGGGCATGTCAGACGCCACTTTCGAATTTTGAAACTAGGATGGATAATTCTTATCGCCAGAAGGCGAGTAAGGCTGTGACTGTGAAGTTTGAATTAACTGATTGTGCCGTCATGGATAAGTTTACAGCCCAATATCGTGACGACGCAGGAGATGTGGTTAGAGAAAATGACGCCCTCTTAGAGACAGATGGATCTGGAAGATCTGAATTATTTTTCAATAAAACCGATGTTTTTTCTGGAAAAAACCTCAGATCAATCAGCGACAATACGGCCATCAAAAGAGTCAAAAATGGTAAGAAAGTTTTTATTTTAGCATGGACAACAACTCCTTGGACATTGCCATCAAACTTGGCTTTGGCAATAGAACAAAATATTGAGTATGCCATTCTCGAAACAGAGCAAGAATTTCTAATTCTTGCTGACAAAGCTATTGAAAAAATTTCTAAAGATTTAGGCCAAGTTAAAAAAGTTGGAAACATTCAAGGCTCTGAACTTGAAAACCTAAAATACAAACCGCTCTTCCCTTATTTAGTCGAAAAAACTAAATCTAATCCAAAAGTTTTCTCAATACTTCACGGTGATTTCGTTACCACTGAAGAAGGAACGGGCATCGTTCATCTCGCTCCCGGCTTCGGCGAAGATGACCAACTTCTCTGCAAAGCAAATGGAATTCCAACTCTTTGCCCAGTTGATGAAGCAGGAAAATTCACTTCAGAAATTTTTGATTTTGAATATGAAAATAAAAATCATGAAAAAGTTTTACTTAGCTTAAAAGACAGAAATGTTTTGGGTTACAACGAGAAGCTTGAGCATTTAAAAGATGACGAACCGAATGTTGATATAATTAAATATTTAAAAGAGACTGATGCACTAATCGGTAATCCGCAACAATATCTCCACAACTACCCACACTGCTGGCGCACCGACACGCCGTTAATTTACCGCGCCGTTTCTTCTTGGTATGTAAAAGTGACTGCATTTAAAGATCGCATGGTCGAGCTCAACCAAGGCGTCAACTGGATTCCAAATCACATTAAAGACGGACAATTCGGTAAATGGCTCGAGGGCGCTCGCGATTGGTCAATCACGCGAAACCGCTTCTGGGGCTGTCCGGTGCCGGTTTGGAAATCGAAAACTGGGAAGCTAAAAGTTTTTGGATCGATTGCGGAACTCGAAAAAATCTCCGGCAAAAAAATCGACAATCTACATCGTCCTTTCATCGATGAAGTTACTTTTTCAATCGATGGCGAAGAATATAAACGCGTCACCGACGTGCTTGATTGCTGGTTCGAATCAGGTTCGATGCCTTACGCGCAAGTTCATTATCCTTTCGAAAACAAGGAATGGTTTGAGGAAAATTTCCCGGCAGATTTCATCACCGAATATGTCGCACAAACTCGCGGCTGGTTCTACACTTTGTTCGTTTTATCCACCGCACTTTTTGATCGCGCCCCTTTCAAAAACGTGATTTGCCACGGAACTATTTTGGATGAAAATTCGCAAAAACTTTCCAAACGTTTAAAAAATTACGCCGATCCGCTAGAAATTTTTGCAAGCTTTGGCTCAGACGCCATGCGCTTCTACATGATTTCACAACCAGTGATGCGTGGACAGGAATTGCGAATTGATAAGGAAGGAAAGGCGATTCGCGATACGCTGAGAATTTCAATCAAACCCTTGATTAACGCCTTCAACTTTTTTTGTTTGTACGCCAATGCTGATGGCGTGAAAGCAAAGAGAATCGAATTCAAGCGCGAATTTAAAAACACCTTGGATCGTTATATTTTGGCGAAGTTGAAATCGGTTGTGACGAGCATCGACAAAGCGATGATGAACTACGACACCGTGACAGCCTGCGACGAATTCAATCAATTTTTTGAAGCGCTGAACAACTGGTACATCAGACGAAACCGCGTGAGATTTTGGAAAGGTGCCGAGGGGAATAAAATTGATACGGATAAGCAAGATGCTTACGATGTTTTGTTTACTGTGCTAGTGACGATGTGCGAAACTTCGGCGCCGCTATTGCCGTTTACGACGGAGTTTGTTTGGAAGGGACTTAATTCTGAAGGGAGCCTCTAAAAATTAGGACTGAATCCCCATGAAGGTGGGGATTGTAAAAATCAGCCAATCATCCGCTCAATCTCAACAATCTTGCTCGAGATTCTTAAACTCGAAATCACTTCTTCCAAATGATCCAAACTTTTCACCTCTAAATCCACCACCACTTCAAAAATATCGGCCGAGCGATTTGTTGTTTTGATGCTCGAAATATTGATTTTCTTTTTGGCGATGATGCTGGTGATATCCGCTAAGCCGCCACTTTTATTTTCTACAACCACGCGTATTCGACTGCCATACATCATCTCGCTCATTTTGTCGTCGCTCTTCCAACACACGTCCAAAACACGCTGTGGAATTAGGGCTAAATTTCTTAGAATGTGACAGATTTGATTGTGGATTGTGACTCCTGTTCCGGTGTTGATTATTCCGACAATTCGATCGCCCGGAATTGGATTACAGCAGCCGCCGTAATGGATTGCCATTCCCGAAACCAAACCATCGATTGGTAAAAAATAATCGGATCTTTTGCTTTTTTCGACGGAGTTTTTTAAGAGTTTTTGTTGTTTGGTTTCTTCTTTAAAATCTGGATAAGCGGCTTTCAAAACATCTTGTCTTGATATTATTCCTTCAGCAACTCGTACACATAAATCAGCAACTGATTTTTTGCTAAAATTCTGCAAAACTTTTTCTAAAATTTTATCGCTAATTTCAAGATTTCTGGCAGCGAAAAATTTATTTAAAATCGCCCTTCCTAAGGTGGAATATTCATCAAATTTTTCGCTGCGGATAAAATTTTTAATCGAAGATCGCGCTTTAGAAGTGATGGAAAATTGCAGCCAATTTGGCGAAGGCTTGGCATTTTTTGCCGTGGAAATTTCTACCTGATCACCATTTTCAATTCGGTAACGTAATGGCGAAATTACGCCGTTAACTTTAGCGGAAACACAACTATTACCAACTTCGGAATGCACGGCGTAAGCAAAGTCGATGACAGTTGCGCCAAGCGGCAAATTAAAAATATCGCCATTTGGTGTGAAGCAAAAAACCTCATCCTTATGCATCGAAAATTTATGCGATTTTAACACATCGGAGGCGGTTTCAGAATTTTCGAAAAGTGTAATCAACTCACGAATCCAGCGATATTTTTCATTTTCATTTTCAGCTTTTATTACCGCACCTTTAGAAGTTTTGGAAAACTTTTCCTTGTAATGCCAATGAGCTGCAACACCTAATTCCGAGACTTCGTGCATATTTTTATCACGAATTTGAATTTCTATTTTTTTGTTGAACGGCCCCAAAATTGCCAGATGAAGTGATTGGTAACCATTTTCTTTTGGCGTACTGATGTAATCTTTGAAAGTGCTGGGAATCATGCTGTGATGCGAGTTGACCACCCCGAGTACACGATAACATTCACCGATATTTTTGGTGACGATACGAAAGGCCATGATGTCGTAAATATTGTGGAATCCGACATTTTGTTTTTTCATTTTCATCCAGATCGGATAAGGCTTTTTCTCGCGGCCCGACACTTCACATTCAATTCCTTCGCGCTTGAAAAGATCACTCAAATCTTCAGCAATTTTTTCTAAAAGATTTTTGTTTTTTTCGCGCAGCTCATTGAGTTTTTCGATGATTTGTGAACGCGCTTCCGGCTCAAGAATTTCAAAAGCTAATTCCTGCATTTCATCCTTGATTTTAGCTAGTCCGATGCGACCAGCAAGTGGCGCATAAATCTCTAAACTTTCGCGGGCTTTTTTGGTTTTTTTATCCATTGACGGTACGTAAAAAAGCGTGCGCATATTGTGCAATCGATCAGCTAATTTCACGAGCAAAACGCGAATATCTTCCGACATCGCCATCGTCAATTTACGAAAATTCTCCGCAACTTTTTCATCATGCGACATGGTGCCAAGCTTGCCCAATTTGGTTACGCCATCAACCAATTTTGCAATTTCTTCGCCAAAATTTTTTTCGATTTCATCAAGAGAAACATCAGTATCTTCAACAACATCATGCAGCAAAGCGGTGACTATTGATGCGTCATCAAGTTTTAATTCAGTGAGGATTTCTGCGACGCAAACAGGATGGGAAAAATATGGATCGCCGGAATGGCGCTTCTGATTGCCGTGGGCTTCAAAGGCAAAGAGGTAGGCTTTTTTTACCAGAGCCTCATCAAGAGCCGGATTGTAATCGCGAATCTTTTTGAGCAGCTCTGGCAGAGTGAGCATAATAAATAATTTTTAAAAAGGTGTCAGAACCCCTTTTTCTTAATCTAGGGGGTCAGAACCCCTTTTTCTTAATCGTCTATAACAATGTTTTCATCAACGAAAGTGTCATCTTTCAGATTAGAATTTGATTCAGTTTCTGCGGCAATAATTTCAGAAATGGCATTATTGTCAGAAACGATTTCTACAACGCCGCGATTTTTGATGGAGCGAACGATATTTCTTTTGATGGCTTCAACATCAACTAAGTGCTCAGCGATTTCGCGAAGTGCAATAACTGCTGGTTTTTCTCTAACATCAAGACTTGTTGATGAGCCCGACAAGATGCTTTTAGCGCGATTGCTTGCAACTAGACAAAGTTCAAAACGATTCGGAACGACTGTTACGCAGTCTTCGACGGTAATTCTTGCCATTGGGGAATTGAAATTTAGTTTTGGAATAAAAGAGGCGGCGGAACCTACAGATACCTAATTTTCAAATCAACTAGAAATTCATGACAATCACAATTCACAAAGAAATAGATTTTGCAAAAATGCGTGCTGCGGGCCGTTTGGCGGCAGAAATTTTAGATTTTATCGCGCCATTTGTGAAGGTTGGAATTTCAACAAATGAACTCGATAAATTATGCCACGATAAAATTATCGAAAATGGCGCGATCCCTGCCCCACTTAATTACAAAGGCTTTCCAAAATCAATTTGCACTTCGATTAATCACGTTATTTGCCACGGAATTCCTAGCGAAAAAACTTTACAAAATGGTGATATTGTGAACATTGATGTCACGGTGATTTTGGATGGTTGGTATGGCGATACCAGTCGCATGTATTTTGCCGGAGAGCCTTCGATAAAAGCAAAAAGATTAACCCAAGTTACTTACGATTGCATGATGCTGGGAATTGAGCAGGTGAAGCCTGGAGCAACAGTTGGTGATATTGGAAATGCCATTCAAACTTATGCAGAAAAAAGCGGATTTTCGGTGGTTAGAGATTATTGCGGACATGGAATTGGTCGAATTTTTCATGGCGATCCAAGCATTGTGCATTACGGCAAAAAGGGTGCTGGCGTGATTTTGCAAGAAGGAATGTTTTTTACCGTGGAGCCGATGATTAATGCTGGCGGTTACGAAACGATTTTAAGTAAGCATGATGGTTGGACGGTGACGACGCGCGATAAATCCTTGTCGGCGCAGTTTGAGCATACTCTCGGAGTTACAAAAGATGGGTTTGAGATTTTTACTACTTCGCCGAAGGGCTTAGATTTTCCGCCTTACCCTCTTTGAAAAAGAGGGTGGCATCGCGTAAGCGATGACGGGTGATTTTTTCTTGAATAAATCCTCCGACCCTTCGCTGCGCTGCGGGCCACCTCCTTTTTCAAAGGAGGTTAAACCACCACAATATTCACCAACTTATCCACCACCACGATCACCTTCTTCACCTCTTTTCCTTCAATAAATTTCTTCACATTTTCATTTTCAAACGCAACTTTTTCGAGATTTTCTTTGGAGGTTCCTTTGGGCATTTGAATTACAGCACGAAGCTTTCCTGCGACTTGTACAGCGATTCCAACCTCATCATCAACTACTAATTTCGGATCAAAATCAGGAAATTTTTCTTCGGAAACTAAAGTTTTATTTCCTAATTTTTCCCAAAGTTCTTCGGCTAAATGTGGCATGATTGGTGAAATTAAAATCACCAAATTTTTTAGCGCAAAATTCATTGTTGCGGCATCGCCATCAAATTTTTCTAAAGCATTTGAAAATTCGCGGATCTTGGCGATTGCGCGGTTGAAGCCCATTTTTTCATATTCGTCTTTTACTGCGGAGATGGTTTTGTGAGTGAGTTTTATGATTTCTTGATTCTGCGCGCCGCTACCATTTTCAACGCCTACAACCAATTTCCACAAGCGATTCACATATTTCCACGCGCCATCAATTCCACTTTCTGACCAATCCAAATCGCGTGAAGCTGGAGTGTCGGAAAGCATGAAAAGTCTGGCGGTATCTGCGCCGTAAGATTCAACGATGCGCAGTGGCTCAACAGTATTTTTTTTCGATTTACTCATTTTTTCGCTGCGGCCAATCACGATTTTATCCGCAGGTTTTTCGAGTGCTTCACTTGGAAATAACCATTTTCCGCTTTCCTTATCCTTGTAAGTTTGATGACAAACCATGCCTTGAGTAAGCAGAGCTTTAAAGGGCTCAGACACATCCAAATAGCCGCATTTTTTTAGCGCTTTGGTAAAAAATCGCGCATAAAGCAAATGCAAAACTGCGTGCTCTACGCCGCCGATATACTGATCAACCGGCATGAATTTATTTACTAAATCGCGATCAAAAGCTTTGTCATTTGGTTGAGAAATGTAGCGTAAAAAATACCACGAGCTTTCAAAAAAAGTGTCGAAAGTGTCAGTTTCACGAATCGCTTTCTGACCTTTGTAAGTCGTGTATTTCCAAGTTGGATGTTCGGCGAGCGGATTTCCGGTACCTCTAAATTCAACATCTTGCGGCAATTCCACCGGAAGTTGATCTTCTGGAACTGGCACCACAGATCCATCTTCAAGATAAAGCATAGGAATCGGGCAACCCCAATAGCGTTGACGGGAAACACCCCAATCACGCAAACGGTAATTTATTTTTCGCTGCGCAACGCCACGTTCTTCTAAAATTTTTGCGACTTCTTCTTTTGCTTCCTCGCAAGTTTTTCCATCAAGAAATTTAGAATTAATAATTTTTCCATCTTCCAAAAATGGCAGCGCTGCACCTTGAGAATCAACCACTTGCCTAATTGGCAAATCATATTTTTTTGCAAATTCAAAATCACGCGCATCATGCGCTGGACAGCCGAAAACCGCACCGGTGCCGTAATCCATCAAAACAAAATTGGCGATGTAGACATCAAGCTTCCACGAATCATCGAATGGATGCGCAACTTGCAAATCAATTTTCAAACCCTGCTTTTCTTGCTTCTCGATCGTTTGCTCATCAACCGCCGAACGATTACATTCCTCAATAAAATTTTTGATCTCAGAATTATTTTTTGCGAGCTCTTGGGCGATTGGATGATTCGGCGAAATAGCTAAAAAAGACGCGCCAAATAAGGTGTCGGGACGGGTTGTGTAGACAGGGATTGAGTCGATAGGGAGTTTAAAATCGATGATTAAGCCTTCACTTTTTCCGATCCAGCGTTCTTGCATGGTTAAAACTCGCTCGTCCCAACCTGGTAAATTTTTTAATTCGGATAAAAGTTCTTCAGAAAAATCGGAAACTTTTAGAAACCATTGTTTTAATTTTTTCTTTTCAACCAAGGCGCCGGAACGCCAGCCACGGCCATCTACCACTTGCTCGTTAGCTAAAACAGTTTTGTCGATTGGATCCCAATTTACGAAAGATTCTTTTTGGTAAGCCAATCCCGCTTTTACAAAATCGAGAAAAATTTTCTGCTCATGCTGGTAATAATTCGGCATGCAAGTTGCGAGCTCGCGACTCCAATCAATGGAAAGGCCAATTGATTTTAATTCTTTTTTCATCACTTCGATATTGCTCAGCGTCCAAGTTTGTGGATGAATTTTATGTTCGAGAGCAGCGTTTTCAGCGGGCAAACCAAAAGCATCAAAACCCATCGGATGCAACACATTGAAGTTTTGTAATTTTTTGAAACGAGCTAGGGCATCGCCAATGGCGTAGTTGCGCAAATGTCCCATGTGAATTTTTCCTGAGGGATAAGGAAACATTTCCAGCACGTAATATTTTTCCTTGGTGGAATTTTCATCGAACTTAAAAATGTTTTTTTCTGCCCAAATCTTCTGCCATTTTTGCTCAGCAAGTTTGTGATTGTAGTTGGTGACGCTGTTGTTCATTTTTTTAGAAAAATTAAAAATTGAAGGGCGCCTCTAAAAATTAGGATTTTTCGAGGAATTTTGAGTTTTAACAAATTTGCGAGAAGGCAAGCGTATTAGATATACGGGCTCTCGAGCAAATTTGTTAAAACTCAAAATTACCGGAAAAGACAATTTTTAGAGATGCCCTAAAGTTTATCCGTAAAGGATCTCCCTATTTGGGGGGGGAGGTGTAAAACCTACTGAATTCTGCCCATTCCTTTTACTCTAGGATTATCCATCATTCCCTCAGGCATCTGTGGAAGTAATCCTGCGGAAGGATCTATTGCGAGCAGTCCTGGCGGTACAAAGTTTGAGTTGTTTTGCGGATAATTCATTTCTGGCGGGAATTGTAGATTGCTAGGCATTCCCGGAATTGATTGCGTTTGCGCCGGAGCTGCTGCGGACGGATAAGATTGTGGCGCAATTTCTGAGGTTGGACTTGGAAAGCTTCTAGTGTTCAGTGATCCATCTTGTCTTCTCACAGTAGACTGACTTTCGCGTCCGCTAGCATAAAGACTCATGTTATAAACACAGACAATATCAGCGCCATTTCGCAGCGTGAATTGTGCCGCGACTCTCTCGACAATGATATAATTATTGGTTGCTCTGAAGTTGATCAAGGATTCAAAACCTTGAGCATCGACAGTAAAAATTGCCGGAATTTCAGCATTCTTTTTAGCAAATTGGAAATAAGTAAATTCGCCATTATCGAAAACTTTCATCGGCGCAACGGAATTTTCTCCGGTATATTGGTAATTGAAATTATATGGGCTGATGTCGCGCATATCAGGATCATCGGAAGCCGGAACTTTGGTGAATTGCACGATGTTTTTATCCTTCTCATCGGGATAAACAAACTTCACCACAAAAATTAAATCCTTGTCGGAAATTCCTTTTGCTTCCCTCGCCACCAATTCAAAATGATAAACTTTTTTACTGGTGATGATGGTCATATTGGTTTCGGAATTATCTTCGCCAACTGGTTTTAAAAATAGACGATTTCCCAAGCTTTCAAAAAGCCACAATGAAGGATTTCCCATCGAAATGGTGCTGATAGTTTCACCATCTTCAAACTCGATGAAGCCTTGATAGGTATAGTGTCCAATGTAGCGATAAACATCATTTGGATTGTAAATGTAACTACGAAATTTTCGCTCAGAGCCGAGATAGCGCGGCAATTGCGCAGCAAAAGAAGTGCTGGCAAAAAGTAATGCGATCAAAAATCCGTAACAGAATTTTAACATGAGGAAAATCTATTTGATCTTAAATAATTGATAGTCATTCACCACAAATTTAATGACGTTGCGTTGACCAGATTGAACTTTGCTAATACCATCAAACCTAAAACTAATTTTAGCAAGATAGCGCAATTTTTCGACTTTTGTTTCGCCATTTTCATCAAACTTACTGGTGGTTGCAACGAATCTAATTTCCGCTTGGGTTGGAATTTTTATCGAGATATAATTCAAAGCTCTTTTAGCAAAATTTTTCTCCTCTTTGCGCAGAAAACGCACCGATTCAATTTTTACGATCTTTGCTACGCTTTGACCAAAATCATAAATCGGACTGTCGGGATTTTCTTTGCTCATCACCCGCTGAAAAACCTGATATTGCGAATCAGAAGAATTATTTCGGATACGATTAAATTTGCGATTCACATCATCAATTTCAGCTTTAGAAAAATTGTAAGCTTCTCGATCATCCACATAGGTTGAAAGCAGATATTTAGCCACCGCTTCATCAACTGTTTGCAATCCAGAATCGTAACCTATTTCTTTTTCTTTCGGCTTCAAATGAAGTAAACTTGGAAAGGAAGTTGATTGATCGTGAGATCTAATAAAAATTGGCTTTTTAACCACTAGAGGAAAGGCGCCGCGCAACATTTCTATCAAACAATAAAGCACTATGGCGGCAAGAATTCCACCGAAAATTAATAAGGTGCGATCGCAAACTGCGGTGACGTAACGGAAAAAATACCAACTGAGAGCATCCTTAAAATAAGTGCCATCAGCAACGGATTGCTTGATCATTTCGCTGTATTCCCGCTGCTCTTCAATAGTATCTTCGTCTATTTTTTGTTCCATTTTTAGGAAATTTTTATGATGGAATTTTGATCGATTTTTTTAAGCATTTCATCAAATGCACAATTGAGAAATTTGATGTCAGTGCTACGAAATACAAGAGAAGTTCCGCCCTCAAATGGATAACTTCCCATCGTAACGAAAGCATATTTTTTTTGTAGATCGGAAAAATCCTGAGCAATAATACTTTCAGTTAGAGAAATTTTAATTTCTCGCGAGCTTATTTTATTGCCACCATTTAATTCAGTTTTTGCTGCTGCGAACATTGCTTGAAATATTTTTGGAATTCCTGCCATCACAAAAACATTTTCGATTCTAAATCCCGGAGCCGAAGAAATTGGATTGGCGAGAAGGCTTGCCTGACTTGGAATGAAAGCCATCTTCGCCCTCGCCTCATTAACATTTTCTGCGCCGTAATGCGAAATTAAAATCGCCATCGCTTCGGTATTTTTTATCAATTTATCGCCGAAAGCCTTAGCGATTGATTCAGAAGTTATGTCATCGTGAGTTGGTCCAATGCCGCCAGAAGTAAAAACATAATCGAATTTTTTTCGCAGGAAATTTAATGCCTCAATAATTTCCAATTCAATATCCGCAACAACACGAACTTCACAAAGATTTATTCCGATTTCTCCAAGCCCTTTAGCTAGAAAATTCAAGTTCTGATCTTGCGTGCGGCCAGAAAGAATCTCATCCCCAATGATTAATAATGCCGCAGTAACTTTTGTTTTCATAAAAAAATAATTATGGCTTGCCTCCACCTTCGCTAAAGCTACGGCGGACGGGAGCACTTCACTCTAAGGATCTTCTTTTTGTCAGTCCAGCTCAAGGATGGCCTGCCAGCCGAAGCTCCAACGGAGCGAAGGATGGTGCGCTCGAGAGGATTTGAACCTCCAACCTTTGCCTTCGGAAAGCAACACTCTATCCAGTTGAGCTACGAGCGCATATTAAGGTGGACCCCGTCATGAGACGGGGTGACAACTTATGGGACTGGAATTATCTCTCAGTTTGTCACCCCGTCGCATGACGGGTTCCACCTTTCTGATTTAAGGGCATCTCTAAAAATTGTCTTTTCCGGTAATTTTGAGTTTTAACAAATTTGCTCGAGAGCACGTATATCTAATACGCTTGCCTTCTCGCAAATTTGTTAAAACTCAAAATTCCTCGAAAAATCCTAATTTTTAGAGGCGCCCTTAACTAATCATCCTCAACTTGTTCCACCGACTCCACTTCAGGAATGTAATGCTTGAGCATATTTTCAATGCCATTCTTCAAAGTGATTGTCGAACTCGGACAGCCGGAGCAAGAGCCTTTTAAAATCAAACGCACAATTCCATCTGTAAATGAATGAAAAATAATATCGCCGCCGTCCATTGCCACAGCTGGTCTCACCTTAATTTCGATTAATTCTTTAATTTGTTTTACGATTTCAGAATCCTCTACGTCAGAAACTTCGCTGGCTTTTTCTTCAAACATTACCGGCTTTCCAGTAACAAAAAAATCCATGATTGTCGCCAAAATTTCAGCTTTCATTTTTGACCAATCCGAACCTTCAGATTTCGTCACCGTAATAAAATCGCGACCAAAAAAAATCGCTTGCACGCCGGCAATTTCAAAAAGCTGTAAAGCCAATGGAGATTTAGTTACAGCCTGTTTTTGATTTTTAAATTCCGCCGTATCTTTTTCCAAAACGATTTGACCGTCTGGAATAAATTTTAACGTTGCAGGATTTGGTGTTTCTTCGGTTTGGATAAACATAAGTTCAATTAGCAATTAACGATTAGCAGTTAACAATTATCGGTTTGATTCAAGGGGCTGTTGCAAATCAAAATTTTTAGAGATGCCCTTAATTGACTAACTGATAATTGTTAATTGTTTTCAACCACCAACTATCGATGGCGAGAGAATATTTAGGTTTGATTTTGGGAAATTCAAAAATGTCGCGATACAGAATTCTGTAAGTGTTACTATGCCATTGTGGGACCATGTAGTAATTTTCAAGTAATCTTTTGTCGAGCTTAGAACACAGCTCGATCAGCTCTTTTTTGGTTTTTGCCTGAGTAATTTTTTTCACTAAATCATCAATAATTTTATCATCCAAGCCCGATAAATTGCGACTGCCTTTAATGTCTTTTTGCGAGGAATTAAAATAAGAAAAAAGTTCGTCACCCGGAATTAAACCTTGTCCAAACATTCCAGTAATCACATCGAAATCAAAATTGTTAACTCGCGTTTGATATTGATTTTCCTCGATGAAACGCATCTTTGCATCAATGCCGAGTTTGCGTAAATTTTTTACAAAAGGTGCAATAATCATTTCAAAAGCTTCTTGGTCGATGAGAAATTCGACGGTGATTTTTTCGCCGGTTTTTGGATCGATTAATTTTCCGTTTAGGATTTTGTAGCCCGCTGAATCGAGGATTTTTTTTGCTGCGAGAAGATTCTCGCGATTGAAGCCGTCACCATTAGAGATTGGCATGGACCCCGTCATGCGACGGGATGACAAAGTGCGTGATGTTTGAGCTTTCTCCTCATTGTCACCCCGTCGCATGACGGGGTCCATCTTAAACCCAAATTCCGAATTCGAAAAATAACTCCCCGTCCTTTTGTATGAACCATAAAAAATATGCTTCCTCAGCCATTCAAAATCAAATGCGTAGGTCATCGCCTCACGCAACGCAACATTCTGAAATTTCTCCCGACGTAAATTTAAAACAAAACTTTGCATCGGCGCTGGCAGCGAATGTTCAATTTCACTCTTAATAATTTCGCCATTTTTTATTGCTTCAATATTGTAAGCATTAGCCCAATTACGCGCCACATTCTCCTGACGAAAATCATATTTTTGCGACTTAAAAGCTTCGATCAAAACATTGTTGTCGCGATAATAATCGAAAGTGATTTGGTCAAAATTGTAACGCCCGCGATTCACCGGCAAATCCTTGGCCCAATAATCTTTAACTCGTTCGTAAATGATCGAGCGATTAGGCTTTACTTCCTTGATTTTGTAGGGTCCAGAACCAAGAGGTGGAGTGAGAGTTGTTTTAGAAAAATCGATATTTTCGTAATAATGTTTCGGTAAAACCGACAGCGAAGAAATTAAAATCGGGAGATCGCGATTGCGATTATTTTTAAATTCAAATCGCACCAAATGATCATTAATTTTTTTCACCGCCAAAACATCGCGAAATGCCATTTTGTAAGATGGATGACCTTCGGCAATTAATTTATTAAAAGTGAAAACTACATCGTCAGCGGTGATTTTTTTTCCGTCGTGAAAACGCGCCGCTTTGCGCAAACGAAACTCAATCGACATTTTATCTTCAGCTAATTTTACACCTTCGGCAACAAGTCCGTAACGCGTAGAAATTTCATCTTCCGAACCTTCCATCAAACTGTCGTAAAGATAGGAAATACCTGAAGCGGGAAGACCTTTTAAAATGAAGGAATTTAGAGAATTAAAACCACCATCTACACCAAATTTTACTTCTCCGCCTTTGAGAGCTTGCGGATTTACGTAATCAAAATTCTGAAAATTTCTTGGATATTTCAGATCACCGAAAATAGAAATCCCGTGACGAAACGATTCGTCAACAGAAATCCCGTGACGAAACGATTCGTCAGCGGCAGCTTGAAAAGTGATGAAGAAAATTAATAAAAAAAATCTCATTCGTGAAAATTATTCGTGACCTTAAATTATCGCACTACGCGTCGACTGGTAAATCCAAATTACCTCCCCTCGCCTTAACCATCGGGAATTTTGACGGCGTACATTTGGGGCATTCGCACATAATCAACCAAGTTAAAAAAATTGCTAAGGAAAAAAATCTCGCTTCCGCAATTTTAACTTTTGAACCTCACCCCATCGCTTTTTTACGACCAGAACGTCGCGAAGATTTTCGCTTAATTAGTCTAGCACAAAAGTTAAAAATTTTCGCTTTTGAGCAAATCGATTACGCAATTATTTTGCCTTTCAATCAAAAATTTTCTGAAATTTCTGCAACAGATTTTGTGCAAAAAATTCTTGTCGAATCCTTGAATACCAAGCATTTAACAATTGGTTACGATTTTACTTTCGGAAAAAATCGCGAAGGAAATTTTAAATTATTGGAAGAATTAAAGTTGGATTTAAGCGAAATTTCTCCCGTGATTTCTAAGGTTAAAAATCACGAGCAAACTTGCTCTTCAACCACAATTCGCAAACTTATTTCTGAAGGAAAAATCACCGCAGCAAATCAAATTCTCGGACGAAATTTTTCTATTTCTGGAATCGTAAATGAAGGGAAAAAACTCGCCGCACAACTGGGCTTTCCAACCGCCAATCTCAAAGCCAAACCCCAAATCATCAAACCAAAATTCGGCGTCTACAAAACCGAAACTTTCATCCCCCACCTAAATAAAAAATTCCCTTCAATCACCAATTTTGGCATCAAACCCACAATCGGTGAAAACACTTCTCCCCTATTTGAAACCCACATCCCCAACTTCTCACAAAATATTTACGGCAAAAAAATTCACGTCGAATTTTTAGATTTCATCCGCGAAGAAAAAAAATTCGCCTCACTAGATGAATTAAAAAAACAAATCGCTGCCGATGTTTTGAGTTTGTAGAGAAAAATCCTCCGACTTCGCTAACGCTCAGCCACCTCCTTTTTCAAAGGAGGTTTCAGCCCCAAACCTCCTTTGCAAAAGGAGGTGGCCGTAGCGTAGCGAAGGGTCGGAGGATTTATTTCTCCAAACTCAAAACACCTCAACCACTCCCAAATCAAGCAACTCTTGATTCAAATATCTTTGGCTCTCTTTAGGCAAAGTAGACGAATTTCTGATGACGGATTTGGGTTCAACCAATCTGCCAATTTCGTGACACATTTCAACTTTTTGACGCGTGATTTTTTGCTGAGTTTTTTCTAAATTATTCCGAATTTTTGTAAGCAGCTTTTTGTAGGCGGACTCAATAATACCAACGTTTTGCATGTGATTTATTTTGAATTTAAAAAGATTTTGTCCTGCAGGACAAAATCTTTTTAGGATAGACTCTTAGTGAGATAAGTTTTGCAAGAATTAACGGATACAAAAATAAAAACTTGTAATTTTTTAAGCTCGCTGATTTTATTTGCGCCCTTCAACCCAGATCCGTCATTAGAAATTTAACAGAATTTGGCTAAGGCGAATTATGTAAATTTCTAATGACGGATCTGGGTTAAAATAAAGGATCCCAAACAAATGAAAAAATTTACAACACTTACATCTGTAGCCGCCGCTTTGCCTTTGATCAATATCGACACTGACATGATCATCCCAAAGCAATTTCTCAAAACAATTGAGCGCACTGGGCTTGGCAAAAGTCTTTTTTTCGAAATGCGTTTTGATTTAGAGGGCAAAGAAATTCCTGATTTCGTTTTGAATCAACCTGCTTTCAAGCATGCAAAAATTTTAGTCGCTCTTGATAATTTTGGCTGCGGATCAAGTCGTGAACATGCTCCTTGGGCTCTTGCTGATTTTGGAATTCACTGCGTAATCGCACCATCTTACGCTGATATTTTCTTCAATAACTGTTTCAAAAACAGTATTCTTCCTGTGATTTTACCCCACAAACAAATCGAAGAACTTTTAGAATTTGCTCGCGACGAAAATAACAGCATCACTATTGATCTAGAAAAACAGGAAGTTCGCGCTGCCAATAAAATTTACAAATTCGAAGTTGATCCCTTCAGAAAACATTGCCTCACCTTCGGACTTGACGACATCGGATTAACCCTTCAAAAAGAAGAAAAGATTTCTCAATTCGAAAAACGTAATAGTCAGATTACTCCATGGCTCTACGCTAATTCTACTAATTAAAACTTCCAAAACATGACAATTTTAGCAGGAAAAAAAGGCCTAATCATGGGCGTTGCCAACAATCGCTCAATCGCTTGGGGCATTGCCGAAGAATGTAAAAAATATGGCGCTGATTTAGCTTTTACTTTTCAAGGCGAAGCTTTGCAAAAGCGCGTAGAACCCCTTGCCGCAAGCATTGGTTCTGATATCGTTCTGCCTTGCGACGTCACTGATCCTGATTCGATAAAAGCTACTTTCGCTGAAATTGAAAAAAGATGGGGCAAGCTTGATTTTCTAGTTCATGCCATTGCCTATTCTGACAAAGACGAATTGCGCGGAAAATATCTCGACACTTCTCCAGCTAACTTCGCTAACACCCTAAATATTTCTGCTTTCTCTCTGGTTGCAGTTGCAAAAGAAGCCGAGCCTTTGATGAAAAAAGCTGGCGGAGGAAGCATCATAGCTTTGAGTTATTACGGCGCTGAAAAAGTAATACCACACTACAATGTGATGGGCGTTGCCAAAGCTGCTCTTGAAGCCTCTGTGCGCTATCTTTCAATGGATCTGGGCAAGGATAATATTCGCATAAATTCAATTTCTGCTGGTCCAGTTAAAACCCTTGCTGCTAGTGGCATCGGCGATTTCAGACTAATCTTTAAATGGAATGAATATAACGCCCCACTTCGTCGCAATGTCACTTTGCAAGATATCGGTGGTGCTGGTGTATTTTTACTTTCGGAACTTGGCAGCGGTGTAACTGGCGAAAATCTTCACGTTGATGCTGGATATCACGTTGTTGGCATGAAAGCTCCAGACGCTCCAGATATTTCCATCGTTAAAGACGAATAGAACAATTAACAATTGGTGCCACTGCTAATTGTTAATTGATAATTGCTAATTGATTAAATGTTCATCAATCACAACCCATTCCTGATCATAATTTCTTCTCCTTCGGGAGCCGGCAAATCAACACTTTGTCGGATGATCATCCAAAACGATCCCCTCATCAAACTCTCCATTTCCGCAACCACTCGCAAGCAACGTCCTCAAGAAGTTGAAGGTTTGCATTATTTTTTTGTCACGCAAAATCAGTTCGATGAGATGAAAAAAGGTGACGAATTTTTAGAAGATGCAAAAGTGTTCGATCACAATTACGGCACCCCAAAAAAAATGGTTTCCGGCGAAATGAAAAAAGGCAGCTGTGTGCTCTTCGACATTGACTGGCAAGGCGCGCGCCAAATCAAAGAAAAATTTAAAAAGGCTGAAGTGATTTCGATTTTTATCCTTCCGCCTTCAATGCAAGAGCTTGAAAGACGACTTCACGCCAGAGCACAAGATCCTCGCGAAGTTGTCGACACTCGCATGAAAAAAGCCCAAGCCGAAATCAGTCACTACGATGAATATGATTTTGTTTTGGTGAATGATGATCTGAATGGAACTTACCAAAAAATCCGCGCCATCATTGAAGCGAAGCGAGTTGAGAGACAAAACAAAGATGATCTGAGAAAATTAATTGAGCAGTTTTCTTAAGAAAGGGGTCAGACCCCTTTTTCAACGACTCACTTCTTAAGTTTGTCACCACGTCGCATGACGTGGTCCATTTCGTCGAGGACTCAGAATATTAAACCCAGATCCGTCATTAGAAATTCAGGATACTTTGGCTAAAGGGCATCTCTAAAAATTGTCTTTTCCGGTAATTTTGAGTTTTAACAAATTTGCTCGAGAGCACGTATATCTAATACGCTTACCTTCTCGCAAATTTGTTAAAACTCAAAATTCCTCGAAAAATCCTAATTTTTAGAGGCGCCCT
>CAMCMF010000015.1 GCA_945875865.1 Rhizobium sp. Q54 | reverse complement strand
TCTTTCGACATAGCATCATCCTCAGTGTCATCCCCGCGAAGGCGGGGATCCAGTGTTACAGCACGAAAGAGCTGGATCCCCGCCTTCGCGGGGATGACACTGAGAGTGTTGCTCGTTAGTAAGAAACCAATTACTATGACAATCCCATTTAAATAAATCCTCCGACCTCCGCTGTGCTACGGCCACCTCCTTTTGCAAAGGAGGTTCAGCTCCAAACCCTCTTTGAAAAAGAGGGTGGCTCAATTGTGAAACAATTGAGTCGGGTGATTTTTGTGAGGCGAATTCGGTATTTTTTTGGAGAGGGTTCCAATTTCCGAAGTTATTCCAACTTTAGCAATAAATTATTTTACCTTTCTTGAGCCGCGGTAATGCTGTAAAAATTTTAAGAAATGATATTGACTATCACATTCAGTGATAATAATTTTCACAAAACTTTTCTCAGAAATTCTTCAAAATATTCATGAAATTATCCTTCGCTAATTACAAAATTTCTCACGCAATTGCATTGTCTGCAGCATTTGTGGTTCATGCGGGAATCCTTGCCTCTTCTATGTTGCCGTCAAATCCTATCGTGATAAATCAGCAAGCAATTCAAGTTAGTTTTGTGGCGCCAAATTCGCAAAATTTAAAAAACGAAAGTGATTCTCACAAAAAATTTGTAATGAATTTTGAGCGTGAAAATGCTTTGAAACAAAAAAAGAGCGAAAAAGAACAAGCTGAAAATAAAGAGCAGCAAAAATCTTTTGCCGGAAAAGAAACTTCTGGTCGCGTTGATCCAAATGCAATTGCAACAAGAGCTGCGGAAAGTGAGCCAGTTTTTGACGCTGCTTATTTAAATAATCCCGCACCTTCTTATCCTTCTTTTGCCAAAAAAAGAGGAATTCAGGGAAAAGTTTTATTGGCTGTGGTAGTTAAAGTTGACGGCACGCCTTTGAGTGTTGCAGTTTCTCACTCCAGCGGCTCTTCAACTCTTGATGAATCTGCCCTCGATGCAGTTAAACAATGGCGCTTCATTCCCGCAAAGCGCTCGGGTCAATTGGTGCAGGCTAACGTGATCGTTCCGGTCGAATTTAAAATCATCTAACATGGATTTCTTACACGCTTTTTCTCAGGGCAGCATTGTTCTGACGCTAGTTTTTTTGTTGCTGATCATGATGTCCTTCGCCAGTTGGTACATAATTTTTTTGAAAGGCATGAGATTGAAACGCGAAAATCAGGCTTACCAAAAATTCATGCTAGAATATGGCAATATCAAGGATTGGCCAACTCGCGATGATTTTAAAAATGTTGACGGGGCAGTAAAATTTCTGCTGGATGAAGTACAAAATTTGCAAGCGATTTTGCCGCATTACGAAAGTCACGAAGTCAAAAAAGAAATCCTAACTATGCATTTAGCACAAACTTTGGATGAGATCCGCTTCTGGCTGGATAAGGGCTTAACGATTCTTGCCTCAATTGGTTCTTCCGCTCCTTTCATCGGATTATTCGGAACAGTTTGGGGAATTTATAACGCGCTCAACAATATCGCGGCGCAAGGAAATGCTGGATTATCTGTGGTTGCGGGCCCGATGGGCGAAGCTTTGGTTGCAACGGCGATCGGCCTATTCGCCGCAATTCCAGCCGTTTTGGCTTACAACACTTTCGTTCGTTTGAATCGTTTATTAGTGCAAAATTTGCGTCACTTAGCCGAGCAAATGACGGTCTATATTTCCAACTCAAATTCGCGCAAATAATGCAAAGCCAATTTGATCGCGAAGATCTCCAAGCGCCACTTTCGGAAATCAACATGACGCCTTTGGTGGACGTGATGCTAGTGCTTTTGGTGATTTTTTTGGTGACGGCTCCGATGTTGAATTCATCGATAAAATTAAATTTGCCCAGCGAATCAGCCGCACAAATTACCGAAGAAAAAACCATCACGATTTCGGTGAATAAATCAGGCCAATATTTTCTTGATGATCGCGCAATTTCAAAAAGCGAACTTGAAAGCGCAATGCGCAAAATCGCCAAAAGAAATTCCAAACAGCAAATTCATCTGCGTGCAGATGTTGATGCGTCTTATGGCGATGTCAGCAAGGTTCTTGCGATGTCGCAAAGAGCGGGTTTATCAAATATCGGTTTCATCACTGAGCCGAAATAATTAAGAATCAAAGGATCAGATTTTTAAGAAGGATCACAATTCAAAAAATTTAATTTATGTCCAATAGCACTTCTTCTCGACGCTTATTCCGAGATGGCATTCTAATGTCCGCAATTATTGCGATTATCGCATCCAGTGAATCTCTGGCGAAGGAGTCAGTTTCGTCGGAAAAAATTACGCAATTACCTCAAGTTACAGTTACATCCTCTGCCGCCAGTGACGGCGATGTTGAGGGATATAAAACCAATTTAAGTCGCAGCTCAAACAGAGTGGAAGCGCCTCTTCTCGATACTCCGCAAGCCATTTCTGTTGTAACTCAAGAACAAATTCGCGATCAAAATATCGTTAATATGGAGCAAGCTGCGAGATATGTTGCGGGAGTAAATGTTCAGCAAGGCGAGTCAAATCGCGACCAAGTTACAATTCGTGGCAACAACACAACTGCCGATTTTTTTATCGATGGAGCACGCGACGATTCGCAATATTTTCGTGATTTCTACAATATCGAAAGCATCGAATTTCTTAAAGGACCAAACGCCATGGCTTTTGGTCGTGGTGGTAGCGGCGGCGCGATAAATCGCGTTTCAAAATATGCTGATGGCTCAAAAAAACGCCGACTTATTTTATCGGGAGGTTCTTTCGATAATAGAAGAGGAGAGCTTGATTTGGGCGATAAGGTTAATGATAAATTTTCACTTCGTCTGAACACAATGTATGAAAAAAGCGGCACTTTTCGCCAGCATGGAAACCTTGAGCGCTATGGATTCGCGCCGACAGGAACAGTAGAAGTTGGGGATAATACCGAGCTACGCTTTGGCTACGAACATTTCAGCGACAGACGTTTCAACGACAGAGGAATTCCTTCGCAAAATGGCGCTGCCTTTAAAACCAATCCAAAAACATTTTTCGGCAATCCCAATGAAAATGGTTCGGATGCAAAAGTTGATTCAGTTTATGGCACGATCATTCACAATTTTGATGATAATACGCAGTTTAAAAACTTAACTCGATACACCAGAAGTTCAAAATTTTATCGAAATGTTTTTGCTTCCGGTGCAGTTAATTCTTCCGGCAATTTCAACATTGCTGCCTACAATGATTACACAGAGCGCAACAGCATCACCAACCAAACAGATCTCAGTACAAAATTTAATATCGGCAGCGTAAAACATGCCGCGTTAATTGGTGGCGAGATCACTTCGCAAAATACTAAATCCATCAGAAAAACTGGTTATTTCAACAATGGCGCCACCACAGAAACTTTGTCGGTGAATAATCCGCTAAGCTACACCCCAATTACCTTTAGACCATCGGCAAGTGATGCCAATAAGGGCGCAGACACCAATGTTTACGCAATTTTTGCCCAAGACCAAATCGACATTAATCAGCATCTTCAAATAACTGGCGGCATCCGTTATGACAGCTTTGAAACTGCGCTGGATAATTACAGAAATGGCAAAGGTTTTAAGCGTCAGGATGATTTGATTTCGCCGCGCTTGGGATTGGTTGTTAAGCCGGAAGAAAATATTTCGCTTTATTCAAACTACAGCGTCAGCTATTTGCCTAGTTCGGGAGATCAATTTAGCACTTTGGATCAAGCAAGCCAATTGCTGAAGCCAGAAAAAATGGAAAATTATGAGTTGGGAGCGAAATGGGATGTGACGCCAAAACTAAATTTAACTTCCGCCATTTATCAACTCGATCGCAAAAATACCCGCGCTAATGATCCAAATAATGCCGGATTCTTCGTTGCAACCGGTGAATCTCGTACGCGTGGTTTTGAATTTAGTGCCAATGGGAAAATAACCGATAGCTGGAGCCTGATTGCTGCCTACTCTTTTCAGGATGCAAAAATTACTTCAACCACCAGTTCGGCCTCAAGAGGAAAAAAAGTTGCTCTAGTCCCGCATAACACCGCTTCGATTTGGAATAAATATGATTTCACACCAAAATTTGCTGCCGGAGTTGGGGTTATCAGTCAATCGGCTCAATTTGCCGGCGTGGATAATAGCGTGAGGTTGAAAGGCTTTACCAGATTTGACGCTGCGATTTACTGCAAAGTAAGTCCTTCGCATCGCCTGCAGCTGAACGTCGAAAACCTTTTCGACCAAGGCTACATCCAAACCGCGCATAATAATAACAATATTCAGCCAGGCTCAACTAGGGCGTTTAAGGTTTCGCTGGTAGCGGATTTTTAAGAAAAATCCCGTCTTAAATATTCGGTACTGGGTTCTCTAAGCTGAGATTCGCGGAAGAAGGATTGGCAATTTCCGCTGAGGGAGCGGCGGCTTTTATTTGATATAACACCTTATCCAAAATAGGACCACCATCTTTCTTAAACTTAGTTTTATTAGCTTCCGTCTCACCAATAGTTTCTTTCAAAACAAGATAGGCAGCGATATTAGTGATAGTTTTTTCAAGGATTTCTCCCTTTTCATCCAGACTATCCTTTAGAATAATGTGTAATTGTTGCCCTTCAACCAACTTTGAATTGATAAAATCAGTTGCATTTGAGATATTAAATTTACTAGCAATCTTGGTCAATAAATAATCTGGTGAGAGATAATATTCTTGTACCCGCGGATTCTTCATTGGATCAGTATATGATTCAATAACATCCCCACCCCTATTGAGAATAGTATTAGTTATTTCGTCTAAAACTTCAAACAAAGTAGCTCTAGCCGTATCCATTCCTAATAAAGCAGAGTAAGCAATCATGCTAATCTTGCTTCCAATATTTGCTGCGCAACCATCCCCAATCGTATACAAGGCAAGAGTTAAAGATTCTAAGCCTCCTGCTGTTTTAAGGATTGCGGTAATCATATTTTCAGACTTCTTCCAAGCGTCAAAAAGTTTATTAGATTCAAGAGTCACCTCTTTGTTGACTATTGTTTCGAAGAAATCAGCTACATCATGTTTTGTGGGATTGGTTAGAATTTTTCTTATCTTGGTATTTAGAGATTCTTGACGACTATCATTATGAGCAGAAGTTTCAAAATTAATTTCGAACCTACCTTTTTCCTCAGGAGTTAATGGGAGGATATCAACTTTAGAAAAAAGCTTACACAGAAGCTTGTTCGAGATAAATTCCCCTTGGATAGCCTCCTTTACAACTCCAGTTATTTGAGAGAATTTTTTGATATCACTATTGTTTACCAGAAGAATTTTATCTGAGGGTTTGAAGTCATTTTTGATTTTTTCTGCTAATTCCGGTTTTAATTTTTCTATTAAATTTACTAGGGTATCTGGAATCATGTCATAATAAGAAAATAAGTCTGATATTGTAACTTCCGGAGAAAATTCTGCGCCGAATAGTCCTAGCAAATCCAATTCTTCCAAACCTTTTTCGGTTAAACATTCTGACACTTTTCCTTTGAATAAGGTCGCCAGAGATTGATATTTTGCAGAAAATCTACCTCTGCATAGAGTTAAAATATTGTTTTCAGCTAAAGATGGTATTTTGCTTTTTAAGATGGAAATAAAATCCAGAACCAAATCATCATCTTTTATTTTGGATAGATCTAATTCTTTAAAATTAGCACTGTTAATTTGGTTGCCAATAATACCAGCAGCCAATAGCCCAATTTGCATCGCCTCAGCGCTTGGATAGAGATCAGTTGCAACTTGTTGTAAGAATGCCATCGACAACCCAGGTGGATTATTAATAAAGCTACACACAGCAAGAACTACTTCATAATCATATTTTGAATCAGCTGGAAGCATCTTAAGAATTACTTCAATTAGTAGACCTTCGGTGATTTTTGTTTGTGGATGTTCTAGATATGCTTGAACTAAGCCTAATTTAGTTTGCTCATCCTTGAATTCCGCTAGAATACCCTTGAATCCCTCTGGGGTGATTTCTGTTGTTGTACGCTCTAGATATTCTTGAACTAAGTCTAATCTAGTTTCCTCATCCTTGAATTCCGCTAGAATACCCTTGAATCTCTCTGGGGTGATTTCTGTTGTTGTATGCTTTAGATATGCTTGAACTAAGTCTGATTTAGTTTCCTCATCCCTATTACGGAATTCCGCTAGAATATCACTGAATTTCCCTAGGGTGATTGCTGGATTTCTTAGATATGCTATGGCTGCAAGAGGATCTATAATTGGCTTAACTATGAATCCCTTTAATTCCTCTAAAGTGATTTTGGTTGTTGGATTTGTTAGATATGCTGCAGTTGCAAGAGTTATACCTGATTCCCCTAGAACCTCATCACTATCAGATTCCCCTAGAACATCACTATCAGATTCCCCTAGAACCTCACTATAAGTAGTACAGAATTCCGCTAAATTGATTTCTGTTGTTGTATTTTCTAGGTACATTGTAACTGCGTCTAATCTGAAATCACTTTTGACTTTCTCTAGAATACCCTTGAATTCCTCTAAAGAGATTTCTGTTGCTGGATTTCTTAGATATACTCGAAGTGCAGTTTCTATATGTTGATCTTCTGATAATTTCGATAATTCCGATATAATATACTTGAATTCCTCTAGGGTTAGTTTTGCCACTGTATAATCATAGTTACGAAAAGGATTAACAACCCCCTCGCTTCGAATGCTGCTAAGAAAGATCTCAGTAGTAGTAGGAGTATTGATAGGGTCTGGTTTCATAACTAAAGATTTGATTAAATTTGACGGATCATAAATTAGTACAATTATCTCAGAAAAGCGATTTTGTACAACAAAACCTTTCAAGAGTCCTTAATGCCATTTTGGAGGGATTTTGTTTTGGTGAAAACTTTTCTGCTGAAATTAATCGAATACTTGGAGCAATCTTTTGTAGCTGTTTAGAAATTGTAAAAAATACGCTAATACTAACCATCCTCACCCCCAACCCTCTCCCCCCAATGGAAGGGGAGTTCAGGTTAAGCGTTTATTTTTTTCCTGATTCATCTTCTTCGTAATCACCCATTGCTGCAAAATCGAAAGCGAGTTACTCCAAGTCCAATAGATCACCAATCCCGCCGGGAAAGCTGCCAAAACAAAAGTCAAAACATACGGCATCCATTTCAAAATTTTTGCTTGAGTTGGATCAGATGTAGTGGGGCTGAGTTTTTGTTGTAGAACCATGGTTGCGCCCATCAAGATTGGCCAAATGCCGATGGTGAAAGCGCTGCTCACGCTAAATGGTAGAAGTCCGAAGAGATTGAAAATTGAAGTTGGATCTGGCGCTGAAAGATCATGAATCCAGCCGTAGAATGTGGCGTGGCGCATGTCGAGCGTTACGAATAAAACTTTGTAAAGCGCGAAGAAAACTGGAATTTGTACGAGAATCGGCAAGCAGCCAGCGGCCGGATTCACTTTTTCTTTTTTGTAAAGTTCCATCATTTCGCGATTCATGGCGATTTTGTCGCCTTTAAATCTTTCGCGAAGAGTCTCGATTTTTGGCTGTAATTTTTTCACCTTAGCGATCGCCATGTAAGATTTATTGGCCATTGGGAAGAGGACTAGCTTGATTAGAACTGTCATTGCCAAAATTGCTAAACCGAAATTTCCTAAAAATTTATTCAAGAATTCGATGATGAAAAAGAACGGTTTGGTGAGGAAATAAAACCAGCCGAAATCGATGGCGCGATCAAAAAGTGCGATGTTGTAATCTTTGGCATATTGGTCGAGAAGCCTGACTTTCTTGGCTCCAGCGAAGAGATTGTGATTAAATTTAAATTCTTCACCCGGCGCAATTTTAAATTCCTGACCAATAAATTCTGACGAGAAAAGATTGTTTTGATTAACGAATTCGTAATTGAAATTGGCGGTGTAGTTGATGTTTTTATCAGGAACAATTGAGCTCAACCAATATTTGTCGGTAATGCCCAGCCAGCCATTTCCACCAGCATTGTCGGTGTATCCGGAATGTTTGTCTTTGCGTAAATTTTTGTAATTAACTTCCTGCAAAATTCCGCCAAAAGCGCCGATCATTCCTTCATGCAAAATATAATTTGCTTGTCTTTGCTCATTCATCACGCGGTTGATGCGACCATAAGAGGCAACAGAAATTTCTGCTTTAGAATTATTTTTAACGCTCTGGGTGATGTTAAACATGTAGTTTGCATCGAGAGTGATTTTGATGCGGAATTCGATGCCTTGCTTGTTGTTCCAAGAAAGCGTAACTGGATTTTCTGGAGTTAAAATTGATGAATTACTTTTCCAAATTGTTTCCGGATTTGGGAGTTCCAAACCTCGGTTTGAGCTAAGCCAGCCAAAGTCTGCGAAGTAACGATTTTTGCTTTGCGCCGGCGCGAAAAGTACCACCTCATTCTTCTTGTCTTGAGTCTCAAAATATTTAGCGAGAGTTAGATCATCAAAGCGTGCGCCCTTGAGAGATATGGATCCATGCAATGATTCACTTTTAATTCCAAGACGATAATTTTTACTGTCATGCAAAATTTCATCACGATTTTTTAGCGCTAGAACTGCTTCCTGCGGCTGAGTTTTGAAGCTGTTATTTTCTGGATTTTTGGCGACTTCTCTCACTGCGGCAGCGCCAGATTTTTGACTGGCTAAAATTTTTCTTTGCGCTTCTTGTTTTTCAATTCTGGGTTTTTCGTAAAGCCATGTCCAACAAAGCAAAACCACAGCAGAAAGAATTGTGGCGAGAAGAATATTTTTGTTATTTTGTTGCATTAGATGAAGAATTTATTTTTTAGATCTTGGTGAAAATCGGCAACCCAATGAGAGTTATTGCCCGCTTTATATTTTCTGATTTTTGCTGATTTTTTATGGATCAGAATAATGTTGTTGTGGATATTGGAGCTATCTTCTTCAAGTAGACAAAAATCTGATTTTTCAAATCCAAATTTTTGTAATTCATTCTCGAAATTTTTCATTTCGCGGTGATCCGTAACTTGAAATTTTGTTAATTTTTGAACTTCACCATCAACTGCAATAACCGGCGAGATGCCTTTCTCTTCAAGGTCGCGCACCAATTCTCTAATCAGAACTTTATTGCTTTCTTTCATCCCCGCTGATGCTCTTTCTAAAACTTCGTCGCTACGCATAAATTTTTTCCCAGAGATTTTGATTGATGACGGTTAATTTTGTCTCGTTTTTTTTGGCAATTTCAACTAGCTCTAACCCGCTTGATTCATAGATCGCCGCAGTATCTACGATTTTTAAATAATCTTTTAAATTGTCGAGACCCCTTTGAAAGCGGCGCTGAATCACTGCGGGCTCGATATTATGACCACCCTTGCTTACTCTAGTCAAGACCCTTTCTTGCGCTAGGCTCACATTATCTAGCCGCAAAAAAATCAAATTGACCTTGTAGCCCTTAGCTTGTGAGTCGCGAATTAGCTTGAGATAAGTTTTTGCCGAGAGCGTTGTTTCAAAGGCGAAATCTGAATTTTCATTTACCAAAAATTCCATTCTTTTTAGCATCAAGCGACCAGCCGATAAAGCTGATTTTTCAGGATTTCCCGGCGATAAAATTTTTGCGATTTCATCAGCATTTATGAATTCTTTGCTGCTTAAAAAATCTGGCAAAAGAGTAATGCGAGCGAGCGAACTTTTGCCCGCGCCATTTGGTCCGGCGATGATGTGAATTTGTTTATCGAGTTTTCTTTCTGACATTTTCCCCAGATCTTTTCTTTGATTTCTTTGCCACCAAACATTCAATCAAAGCTTCGTCGATATGGGAAATTGGTTTAATCTCAATATTTTTTAAAACCTCTTTCGGCATATCCTCGAGATCTTTAACATTATCCATCGGGATTAAAACTTTTTTGATTTTGCCGCGCAAAGCTGCCAGTAATTTTTCTTTCAAGCCGCCAATTTCTAGAACTTTCCCGCTTAAAGTAATTTCACCAGTCATGGCAATATCCTTGTGAATCGGGCGATCGCTTAAAACTGAAATCAATGCCACGCAAAGAGCAACGCCGGCGGAAGGGCCGTCTTTCGGGGTTGCGCCTTCGGGAACGTGAATATGAAAATCATATTTGTTAAAAGTTTTGGCATCGATTTGCAGAGTTTTGGCGATTGACCTCGCATAGCTCAAAGCAGCGTGGGCGGACTCTTTCATTACATCGCCAAGCTGTCCCGTCGTTTGAATTTTTCCGCTGCCTTCGAATTTTAGAGCTTCGATATCAAGCAAATCGCCACCATATTCTGTGTAAGCCAAACCAGTTGCGATCCCAATCAAATCATGCTCTCGAACAATGCCATAATGTTTTTTCTCAACGCCAGCATGTTTACGCAGATTTCTTTCAGTGATGTGTAATTCCTTAGATTCTTTGGTGACAATAATTTTCGTGGTTTTGCGCGCTAAATTAGCAAGTTCACGATTCAGGTTGCGCACTCCTGCCTCAAAGGTGTAGCTCCGAATCAAAGTTAAAACTGCTTCGTTAGAAATGCTAAATTCATTATTACTCAAACCATGATCTTTACGTTGTTTTGGTATCAAATGTTCTTTGGCAATATGTAGTTTTTCATTTTCAGTATAGCCCGAAAGTCGAATGATTTCCATGCGATCGCGAAGTGGAATCGGAATAGTGTTTAAGCTATTCGCCGTCGCGATAAACATCACTTTGGAAAGATCGTAATCTACTTCCAAATAGTGATCAGAAAAATGGAGATTTTGTTCCGGATCTAAAACTTCCAAAAGTGCCGAAGCGGGATCGCCACGAAAGTCGTGCGACATTTTATCAACTTCATCAAGTAGCATTAGTGGATTGATAGTTTCTGCTTTGCGCATCGATTGAATGATACGTCCCGGCATCGCGCCGATGTAAGTGCGACGATGACCACGAATTTCAGATTCATCACGTACCCCACCCAAAGAAACTTTAACATATTTGCGGTTTAAACTTTCGGCGATTGATTTGGCGAGTGAAGTTTTTCCAACTCCGGGCGCGCCAACCAAACATAAAATTGGACCTTTAGAATCTTTGGTTTTCATTTGCACCGCGATAAACTCGATGATGCGCTCTTTAACTTTTTCTAGTCCGTAATGATGTTGATCGAGAATTTTTTGCGCTTTTTCCAAGCTAGAAATCGGTTTGCTTTTTTTATCCCACGGCAAAGTAACGATCCAATCAAGATAATTGCGAACGACGCCAGACTCTGAGGAATAAGGGTTCATCTTATCAAGCTTAGCTAATTCGCTGTCACATTTTTTTCTAACTTCTTTGGGTAAATTTAATTTTGCGAGCTGAGCTTTTAATTCTTTAGTTTCGTTTTCTTCATCTTGTCCGAGCTCTTTTTTAATATTTTTAATCTGCTCATTGAGGTAAATTTCCTTTTGATGTTTGGTGAATTTTTCCTGAATTGATTTGTTAATGCGCTCTTCCGCTTCACCGATTTCAATTTCAGTTTTTAGCATTTCCAAAACCTTGAAAAACTTTTTGGTCATATTTTCTTCTTCCAGCACTTGCTGCTTGTTCTTCAAAGGGCCGGTAACATAAGTCGCAATCATGTAAACGATTTCGTGAGGAGAGCGCAGCTTACCAATTGAAGTAACAATTTCTGGCGTGATACGCTTATTAAATTGCGCATATCTGCTGAAATTTTCGACGCAGGCTTTGATTAATCCCAAAGTTTCGCTGCTATTTTCAGTGATTTTTTGCTCTAAAGCAATTTCGATTTCGCAGCTAAAATGTTTTTCCGCCGGAATAACTTTTTTAATTTTTGCACGAATGAGACCTTGAATTATAACCTTCAGCGTGCCGTCAGGAGTTTTAATTGCTTCTATGATGCTGCATAAAGTGCCGATGCTGTGAATATTTTTTTCATCAAATTCATCATGATCAGGATTAGTTTGAGTGATGGCAAAAATTGGTAAATTTAATTTTTTTGCTTCTTCAACTGATTGAATAGATTTTTCGCGACCAACCAAAATTGTGGTAGTCATTTGTGGAAAAATTACCACATCGCGCAAGGGTAAAGCGTGAAAAATTTGTGGTTGCAGTTGTTCTTGTGTCATGATTAATTTAATTGTTTGCGAACGCTAACAACGCGGATCTACTAACCAATTCTCAAATTACAATGACTATAGCCTTAGCAATTATTATCGCGGCGGGATTTCCAATTTTGATTTATTTTTCGATGTCGGAAAAACAGCGAACTGCACTTTTTCGTGGACAATTTGAGCGCGCTGAAAATGAGATCAATTTTTTGCGTTTAGAAAAAAAATCTGTTGAAGAAAAATCGTCAGAAAAAATAAATTTTTTGCAGGAAAAATTGCTACAATTTGAAAAGCAAAATGCCTTGTTGAAGCAGTCAGGTGAGCAGTTTGAGAGGCAAAAAATCGATTGGCAAAAAGACAAGGAAACCATCCTGTTTCAATTGTCGGAAGATTTGATGAAAAAAAATCACGAGCAGCAAAATAAATTTTCTTTGCAGCAGCAAGAAAATGTTAAAAAAATTACTGAAAATCTTTTCAAAAATTTTGAAACAGTTACGGCAAAATTAACTGCTTTGGATGATGAAGTAAAAAAATCTAGCAGTGATATTTTGCATACCAAAAATGCTCTTTTAAGCCCAAGTGGCGCAGGTCGAACCGCAGAAATCACGCTGGAAAACATTTTAAAAAATTCCAATTTATTGGAAAAAGAATCGCTGAATTCTGTCGGCGATTATGTTTTGCAATCGCATTTTGGATCGGATGCCAGCAGTGAAGCCAAGCGTCCCGACGCTATTATCTTTTTGCCGAATAATCAGATTGTGATTGTCGATAGCAAATCTTCGCCATTTTTTCTCGAGTTAGAAATAGCAAAAAGCTTCGATGAAAAAAAAGAAATTTTAGGAAAAATAAAAAATTCTTTCCGCAAACATGTTGATGATCTCAAGCGCAAAGACTACGCCGCCATGCTTTTTGAAGAACTTCGCAGTGCTAATATTTCTGATTATAAAATTTTTTCGGTGATGTTTTTGCAAACTGAACAGATGTTAGAAGTAATAAAAAAATCTGATAAGGAATTTGAGCAAAGAGCTTTTGACGCCGGAATTATTGTGGCGACACCGATAGTTTTAATTCATCTTTTATCGAGCATAAAATTTATTATCGATCGCGTAAAGCAGGAAAAAAATATCGAAGCACTAAAGATCGAAGTGCAAAAACTTTTGGATAGTTTGGTAGGAGTTGTGAAAGAGTCAGGAGAGCTAGGAAGGCTTATGAATAAAGCGATGAGCAACTATAACAAATTAGCAAAAAACTTAAATAAAAGCATTTCTATAACGCGGAATATTTCTGAATTAGGAATCGACGGAAAAAAATCTGAAGCGGTGAAATTATTGGAAGAATTTGAGGTGGAAGAGTAAGTCAAAAAAAGTCGATCTAAAAAAAGTGATCAAATTTTTGCTGAGAAATTATGCCTAAAATTTAAAAACAGGTTTATCCTCTGTTTTTTTAGAGTAATTATCCTTCACAAAAATCAGCAGAATCACACTAACAAGTAAGGTAAACGAAAGTGTAAAAATTGCCCATTGATAATTTGCTACAGTATAAATTCGTACGCCATTTGCTGCGACTTCGCCGCTCCAGAAAAAATCTAGAATTTTGCCGAGCAATGGCTGAAACACCATTCCAACCGCAGAGATCAAGCCATTAGTAAAACCCATCGCTGTGCCATTGAAACGATCAAGCGTGTTATTTCGTGCTAATGTGAAGGCCAAAACTTGTCCGCCAATCATGAATCCAATGGCAAATAATACGAAGAAAATTACTTCATAAGTAAAGCGATTTGCCATAGAAACAGCAGCGAAGAGCAGCGAGGCCACAATTGCGCAAAGCAACATAGTTTTTTTGTATGAATGTAAATGTTTGGCAACATATGAGAATACTGGTCCTCCAATTGCCATGCCAACAAAAATCATCACCGTAGCTTGTGAGGCAACTTTGCTATCAATGCCATAAACATTCATCATATAAGGCACGCCCCAAAGCTCTGCAAAGGCGGTGATTGGTAAATAAAGTATGCCGCCGATAATACCAACAAGCCATAATTGTTTGTTTTTAAGAATTACAGTAAGTGATTTGCGCAGAGGAATTTCATGATGGTGCTCATGTTTTTTATCCCGTACAAAAATCCAAATAAGTGGGGATATACATAGACCAATAGCGGCTAAACACAGACAGGCATTTTGCCAACCATAATTTTCAACCAAGGCAGCAAGTGGGCGACCAGAAAAAGTTGCACCAATGGTTCCCATCATGTTAGCGGCGCCTGCAACTAGAGCGAAGCGGTGTGGCGAGAACCAGTCGGTAGCAAGTTTTAAACAGCTGATGAAGGCGCAAGCTGATCCCACGCCAATCAATAAGCGACCAAACATGGCGAAGAAAAAGTTTTGTTGTGTTGCAAAAATGACGGTTCCAACAACACAAATTAGTGATGAAATAGTGATTACGCGACGCGCGCCATAATGATCGACAATCATCCCACAAGGAATCTGCAGAATAAAATATGATATATAATAAGAGGTAGAAAGCCAGCCCAGTGCAGTGGCAGAAATTTGAAAATATTCCATCAATTGCTCAGTCATCACTGATGGCGAAACGCGTAAAATTACTTCATAAAAATAAAAAAATGAAGCCATGATCCAGCCAATAACGGCGGCGTTCTTCTTATATTTTGCGGAGAAGCAATCTTTCATTTTTGTAATTGGACAAGACATAAATAATTTAGTGATTTTAACCTAGTGATTTTAACCCAGATCCGTCATTAGAAATTCAGGATACTTTGACTAAAGCTTGAAAATGAAGGACGAAACAATGTTTTTAAAACGTAAGCTTACTCAGCGTAAGTGCGGATTTAAAAACATTGTTTCAACCGCGCAGTTTCAAGTTTTAGGCAAAGTAGACGAATTTCTAATGACGGATTTGGGTTTAACCCAGATCCGTCATTAGAAATTCAGGATACTTTGGTTAAACCTTCAAATCCACATCGCGATGAGTATCAACATTTAAAATTAAACCAAAGCCGATCATCATCGAAGCCATAATGGTGCCACCATAGGAAATGAAAGGCAGCGGAGCGCCTACAACTGGAATCAATCCCATCACCATCCCCATATTGATGAACATGTGAATGAAGAAAATATTGATGATCCCCATCGTCAATAAACGTCCATATTGGTGATTAGTTTTGGTGGCGATATTGATACAAATTCCGATGATCGCCGAGTAAATCACGATGGTAAAAATGCAGCCGACAAAACCCAACTCTTCGGCGAGCATGGTGAAAATAAAATCGGTTTGTTTCTCTGGTAAAAAATTTAGCTGACCTTGTGTGCCATTCAACAGACCCTTGCCAAACATGCCTCCAGAGCCAATTGCAATTTTTGATTGGATGATGTTGTAACCACTTCCAAGCGGGTCATCATTCGGATTTAAAAAAGTCAAAACTCTTTTTTTCTGATAATCATAGAGAAAAAAATGCCAGAGAAATGGAATTGCAGCGAGTCCCAAGAGGCCAACCGAAACGAATTTCCACATTCTAACGCCAGCTAAAAATAAAACTGAAATGCCGGCTAACATCAGGATAGTAGCGGTTCCAAGATCTGGCTGGTGAAAAATAAAAAATGTCGGAACCGCAATGAGTAACAAAGGAATAATCACATATTGAATTTTGCCGATATTCTGAATTTCGATAGTGTAGAAATAGCGCGCTAAAGCAAAAACCGTACAAACTTTCATAATTTCTGAAGGCTGAATTGTAAGCGATCCGATGCGGAACCATCTAGTTGCGCCCATGGCATTATGTCCCATAATATCAACGATTATTACCATCGATAAAGCGACGGCGTAAAAAAAATAAGAAGCGCGAAACCAAATTTTAATATCGGTGATGGCGATGAAAAGCATCAGTGGAAAAAACAAACAAAAAAAGCCAAGCTGCTTGATAAGCCAAGGTCTAAAAGATCCGCCGCCAGCGGAGTACAGCATCAAAAATCCGATGAAGGCGAGAAGGATTATTAGCGAAATTAGCAGCCAGTTCAATTGTTCCAATCTTTCTGAGAGTGGAGTTTTTTCTTGATTGATGAAATTCATTTGCAGAAATTAAGTGGAAAGATTCTTTATTTTTTTGACGAGAAACCTTGTTTTGCGTCGGCTTAAGACGGCTTGAAATATTAATCAAGCTTCTCTAGTTTCGCGCGGAGCAAATCAAGATTTAAACGCAATGTCAGACAATCAAAAAACAAAAGCAAAATTAAAAAGCTGGTATTCTAACCGCTATCAAATCGTGGTGGTACAGCGAAATATCTTGCTACTCTTCACATTGGTTTCGATGTTTTCAGTTGCCATCGCAGTGATTTTTGTGCGAAATGTAATGTCATCAAAATCGCTTGAGCCTTACGTTATCGAAGTTGAGCAAAAGACGGGAGTTGCCACGGTTGTTGATCAGATGACGGCACAAAGTTTTACCGGTGATCAGATGATTCGTAAATATTTCATAAATTCCTTCATTCATGCATCAAGCGGCTATTCGCCAAAAACCTACAAGCAAGATCTCGAAAAAGTGCGATTATTTTCTGCGCCGGGAGTTTATGGTGATTACAAAAATCGTATTAATCCCAAAGAGTTAGGGCCGAATTCTGAAATTCAGGTGAGAATAAAATCAGTACAATTCCCTGACGGAAATACCGCGCAAATTCGTATTGCCCGTCAAGTTGACATTGAAGGTTCCGATCCAAAAACCAAAGATGAAATCATTACCATGGGATTTTATTTCTCTCCTGACATGAATTTATCAATGGAAGAAAGATTGATCAATCCTCTTGGCTTTCAGGTCGGCAGATATTTGATCGCGGAAGAAGTCTTTAGTTATTAATCGAATCGAGTTTGAATTCAATGAGAGGAATCGAAGTTCTGCAGATCAAAAAAGTGCTGATGCTTGCTCGATTCTTTTTGTTTTCTCTTGCTCTTTTTTCTGCGGCTACCTCATTCGCGCAAACGCCGATCACCACAGATTCACGCATCAGAACCTTGGTCTATAATCCTAATGAAGTTTACGAAGTTAAATTTTTCTATAATTATCAATCCTTCATCGAATTTTCTGAAGATGAAGAAATTGAAATGATCTCAATTGGCGAAGCTTTTGCTTGGCGCCTAACCCCAGCAGGCAAAAGATTATTCATTCGTCCGCTAGAAGTTGCTGCGCACACTAACATGACAATCATCACCAATAAACGCACCTATCACTTCGATATTCGTTCTGATGAATTTAACGGCAAAGCCGATGAGGATTTGGTTTACACCATTCGCTTTTTCTATCCACAAGTTGGTCAACCCTTGCCAATCCCGCCGCAATTAGCTTCGCCAAATCCAGCGAAGGCAGTGAAGCCATTGATCGCAATAATTCGCACGCCAATTCCAGGAACCCGTGTGGATCGTGAACTTCCAGGAGTTATTGGCAGAAATCCTGAAGAAGCTGTGCTGAATTTTAATTATAGTTTGGCAGGAAAATCGGATAATATCACGCCGCTAAAAGTTTATGATGATGGCAGTGAAACACAGTTTCAATTTGCTAATGATAATCTGGTGATTCCGACAATTAGTACAGTGGATGTCAGTGGTGTTGAACATCAAATGTCATATATCATTCGTGATAATTATGTTGTGGTGCCAACTGTGTCTCGCCAATTTACTCTGCGCTTGGCTGATGGCTTACTTTGCATCTATAATAACAGCATGCTTGGCGTTGGCAGAAAATAAATTATATGAAGAGCCTGTCTTGAATCTTTTTTAACCCCATATTTCGCCCTATTTTTACTCTTTTTTGCGTAAAATTTATTAAAATATTCCCGATATTATGAAAAATTTTACGCAAAAATCGCTAAAAATATGCCAAAATCTGTGATTAAAAAAGATTCAAGACAGACTCTAAGACATATCGCCGTGATTGCTTTCGCCAATGAAAACTACAAGAGGTCGTGTCATTTTTTAAATAGGTGGAGGTTATATCTCTAAAATCAGCTTATCGCGATAGAATTCATAGCGGTGGAATTGTCGCAAAAAACTCATCCCCAAAAGTGATATTCCCATATCCGAGCTGTTGACCGATGCCGGAACTTCATAAAATTTAACATTACCAACTTCAATTTTTTCTAAAGTGATTGAGGCGCCAAAAGATGTGCCATTGGCGGTTTGGTAAGGTTTGTTAAAATTTAATTTTTTTACATCAACGCCAATTCTTTTCGCTTCAGCGAGGCTGATGGTGATTTGACTTGCTCCAGTATCAATCATGAAGCGCGATGGCACGCCATTAATTTTTAGATCGAGATAAAAATGACCATCTTCGGCAAGATTTATTATCAATTCACCGCGCTTGCCAATTTTTGCCGCTGCAGGATTTATTTCCCCCACAATGCGCGCTTTGAAATCAGAAAATTCGTAACGATAGGCATAAAGTGCAATTATTACGAGAGTGATTCCCGACCAAGCGGCGAGATATTTAAAAATCTTGGCATATTGCAAATTGCGGCGTGAAAAAAGACCAGCCAGCAAAACTGTCAAAATTAGCGCCGTATAGATCAGATTTCTCCAATCGCCATCTTGTAAATTGCTAAAACCCATTTTGTAAAATATTCAAAAGTTGCATATTTTCTTCTGCGGTACCGATGGTGAGTCGCAAGCAATGCGGCAAACCGTAACCATCCATTTCGCGAATAATGATTCCCTCTGCAAGCAGAGCTTTATTGGCTTTAACGCTGTTTTCTTTTGAGCCGAAATCGAGCAAAATAAAATTTCCTTGCGAAGGATAGGCGATAATTTTTTTATTTCCTTTCAGCTCATCAAAGAAAATTTTTCGCCATTTTGAATTGTGATCTTTGGAAAGCTGAAAAAATTCCTCATCTTCTAAAGCGGCGACCGCAGCAGCTTGAGCAGGTCCTCCAACATTAAAAGGTCCGCGAACTTTATTTAAAATTTCAGAAATATTGCTTGAAGAATAGCACCAGCCAATCCGTAGTGACGCGAGTCCGTAGATTTTTGAAAAAGTGCGCAACATCACAACATTTTCATGCTGATTAACCAATTCGATGCCGCTTGGATAATCTTTTGCCTCCACAAATTCCTCATAAGCATGATCAAGGGCGATCAAAATATTCTTGGGAATTTTATTGATTAAATCTTCAAGATCAGCCTTGTTTAAGTAGCTGCCCGTAGGATTGTTCGGATTAGCGAGAAAAATAATTTTGGTTTTTGGCGTGATGGCTTGAAGAATTGCTTCAACATCAGTTTTGAGATTTTTTTCTTTTACTTTGACCGGAATCGCACCAACTCGTTTCGTAGAAATTGGATACATTAAGAAGCCATATTCGCTGTAGATGATTTCATCGCCAACTCCGGCAAAAGCATAAGCAAGAATCGCAATTAATTCATCCGATCCGGCGCCACAAACAATTTTTTTGGCGTCGATATTATTTTGTTTGGCCAATGCTTCGCGAAGTGCGGTGCATCCGCCATCAGCATAGCGAAAAATTGCCGGAACGTGATTTTTATAAGCTTGAATTGCTTTGGGACTGGTTTTTAGAGCATTTTCATTGGAAGAAAGTTTTATCGCTTTCTTGTTGCCGACTTTTGATTTGCCGGGAACGTAATTGATAATTTCACCTAAATAACTGTGCGCCAATGGCTTCATTGCTGGTTTCATTAAGCCTCTAATTTTTTGATGAGATTTTGAATTTTGTCAAAATCGTTAAATTTTATCGAAATTTTGCCGCTATTTTTGAAGGAATTAAAAGAGAGTTTTGTTTCCATCTCAAGCAGTTCAGAAATTCTGCTTTCTAAGACATTCAAATGATCGCTATTAACGAATTTTATTTTTGATTCGGTGCGAACCATGACAGGAATATTGCGCGCTTTTTCAACTTTTTCATCACGCACTAAATCTTCGACATTGCGCACGCTTAGTGATTGGCTGATGATTTTTTCAGCTAATTTCCATGGATTGTTGGAATTAATTATTGCGCGAGCATGTCCCATCGAAATTAGGCTTTTATCGAGCAAGTTTTGTACTTTTTCTGGCAGGCTCAAAAGTCGTAAAAGATTGGTGATATGACTACGGCTTTTACCAAGTTTTTTGGCGATTTGATCTTGAGTATAAGTGAATTCCACGATGAGTTTTTTATAGCCTCTAGCCTCTTCGATCAATGATAGATTGGCTCTCTGGATATTTTCAATTAAGGCGATTTCTAGCGCTTCGTGATTATTAATTTTTTTAACAATTGCTGGAATTGTTTTAAGGCCAGCAATTTGTGAAGCGCGGAATCTACGTTCTCCGGCGATAATTTCATAATTATCTTCGTCGCCAGTTTTTCGCAAAAGAATGGGCTGAATCACGCCATTTTCCTTGATTGAATCCGCCAACTCTTCCAATTCAGTTTCGTTAAAATTTACGCGTGGCTGATAGATTCCGGCGATAATTTTTTCGAGAGCAATTGCTTCGACTAAGCTTTGATTGCTTCGAACTGGGAGTTGATTTTGTGCCTTACTTTCTCCGAGCAAAATCGACAGCCCACGTCCAAGTTTTCTAGGTTGATTTTCCTTATCTGGTTTCACGTGAATCATGCTATTCTCCAATTTTAACTTTTTGTAAAATTTCCTTTGCTAGTCTGATATAGGCTACTGAGCCAAGGCATTTGGGATCGTAAATTATTCCAGGAAGTCCGTGAGATGGAGCTTCAGAAAGCCTGACATTTCTTGGAATAATATGTTTGAAAACCTTATCCTTTAAAAAACTTCGTACATCGACTTCGACCTGTTCAGTAAGTTTATTACGGCGATCATGCATGGTTAAAATTATGCCGCCGATGGTGAGATGATGGTTTAGATTTTCTTTAACTAGGCTAAGAGTTGTAAGTAAGTGGCTCAAGCCTTCCAGCGAAAAAAATTCACATTGCATCGGGATTAAAACCGAGTCGGAAGCGGCGAGTGAATTGACGGTAAGGATTCCAAGCGATGGTGGGCAATCAATTAAAATGCAGTCGAAATCATGAATTATTTTTTTAAGTGAGCGACGCAATAAATATTCCCGATGTTCAATATCAATCAATTCAATTTCGCAGGCTGATAGATCAACAGTTGAAGTGATGATTTTTAAGTTAGGAATTTTGGTTGGAATGATCGCTTCTTTAATATCGCATTCTCCGATTAAAACTTCGTAAATTGTTTTTTGTCTTTGCGATTGTTCAATGCCAAAACCTGTGCTAGCATTGCCTTGCGGATCAATATCGATGATCAAAACTTTCTTTTTAATGGCGGCAAAAGCGGTGGCTAAATTGATCGAAGTGGTAGTTTTTCCAACTCCGCCTTTTTGATTAACAACCGAGAATATTTTGGCTCTTTTTGTGTTTTGCATGCGGAGTAGCTTTTGGGTTTGAGGAGGTTGCGGAAGTTAAAAATCGCTTTCTTCCTGTCAAATTGTTTCACGTGAATCTTGGTGAATTATCTTTTTTTCTTGAAAAAATCTTGCATCAACTTCTTTGCTTCATCTGCGGAAAAACCCGAATAAACTTCTGGTCGATGATAATGTGAGGAGTGGCTAAAGAGTCGGGCGCCATTTTCAATTGCGCCAAACTTCTCGTCAGTCGCGCCGTAATAAACTCTTTTTAACTTAGCCCAAGAAATCGCCGCAGCACACATGGCACAAGGCTCCAGCGTTACATATAAATCACAATCATCGAGGCGGTGAGAATTTTTTACTTTAGCGGCTTGGCGCAAAGCTAAAATTTCAGCATGAGCTGATGGATCCTTTAAAGTGATATTTTGGTTGAAGGCTTTGGCGATAATTTCTCCATTACAAACCACAACAGCTCCAACCGGAACTTCATCAGCTTCGAAGGCTATTTTTGCTTGCCGCAAAGCTTCTAACATGAAGCGATTTGGTTTCATAAAGGCTTAACTTTTTTGAAGATTCTAAGAAAATTTTCGGTGGTTTTTTGTGATATTTCCTCCAACGATATTCCTTTTAAATTCGCCACAAATTCAGCGACATGAGAAGTAAAGGCGGGCTGATTAGTTGCGCCGCGATGAGGCATTGGGGCTAAATAAGGTGAATCAGTTTCGAGTAAAAGAAATTCTAGCGGTAAATTTTTTACAATTTCTTGCAAAGATTGAGCATTTTTAAAAGTCACGATTCCTGAAATTGAAATATAAATTCCTAAAGCAATGGCTTTTCTGGCCAATTCTTCCGAACTAGAAAAGCAGTGCAACAAAGCAGGAAACTTTCCTTTCTTTTGTTCAGCTTCCAGAATTTCCATCATGTCAAAATCGCAATCACGGCTGTGAATGATGAGCGGTAAATTTGTTTCACGTGAAGCTTTGATATGCTCAAGGAATGAAATTTTTTGCAAATCGATGGCAGATTTATCATGAAAATAATCGAGGCCAGTCTCGCCAATGCCGATAATTTTCTCATTCGCATTGCAGATTTTAACTAATTCTGCCGTAGAAATTTTGGGCTGCTCTTTAACATTGCAGGGATGAATACCCAAAGAAGCGTAAATAAAATCATGATCTCGGGTATATTTTAGTAGCTGCTCAATCTCGGTAACCTTAGTGCAAATTGTTTGCAGAATTTTGACATTATTTTTTTGACAATTGCCAAGAACTTCCTCCAGCTTCAAACCTTTCTGCTCAATTAAATCAAGGTGGCAATGACTATCGACAATATAATTATGCATGTAATTTTTTTCTTAATTCCGTTGAAGAAATATCCAAATTTTTAGTAAAAAAAATCGAAAATTTGTGGTGCTTTACAAAATGCCAAGCGCGGGTTTTTTTAATTTTTAGTAAATCTTTTTCGCGAGAAAAAATCGCCAAATGAATCATCGAGATAAAGTTTTTAAAATTTTCCCAGCGATGAAGATTTCCCAAATTATCCGCGCCCATCAGCCAAAAAAATTCAATATGCGGATATTTTGCTTTTAACTTTTTAACCAGCCTTTCGCTGTAAATTTCGTCAAGTTGCTGAATTTTTAATTTAGGCGAGGCGGAAATAAGCTCTTCACATTTTTTAACCCGACCTACGTAGCCCTCATAAATCCTAGCCTCCTTCAGCGTATTTTTTTTGGTGGGAATCCACCAAACTTGATTGAGCCCAAGTTTTTTTATCGCCAAGTTACTAATGTGAAGATGTCCAAAATGGGGAGGATTAAAACTTCCGCCGAGAATTCCTACTTTCATCCGCTAAAAATTGCTAAGGCGATTAATGATCCAATCGCGACATTTTGTTTAAAGATGCTTAAGCAATTTGTCGAATTTTTAAAATCGCATTTGGTGATTTTGTAAGATAAAATGCTGTTGCTAAGAAAAATAATTAGAAAAAAAACTTGGTTAAATTTTGCGTTAACTCCCAAAAAAATTAGCGAAAAAAACATCGCTAAATTTAGGAGATTTAAAATCTTTTTCGGATTTTTTTTAAAAGCTATGGCACTTGATTTTACGCCAACTCGCAAGTCATCCTCAATATCTTGAAAAGCATAAATTGTATCATAAATCAAAGTCCAAATCACCAAAGAAAAATAAAGAATTAGCGCATCAGATGTGATTGAATTTTGCAAAGCCAAACTGCTCAAAATCACGCCAAAATTAAAAGTTAAGCCGAGAAAAATTTGCGGATAATAAGTGATTCGTTTCATCAGCGGATAAGTGCAAACCAGAATCATCGCAAAAAATCCGCCGAGAATTGTTTTGAAGTTGAATTTCAGTAAAATCATCAGACCAAAAAAAAGCAGAATCGCTAAAAAAATCAGTGCCGATTTTTTTGAAATTTCTTTGGCAGCAAGTGGACGAATTTTGGTGCGCGCAACTTTTCCGTCAAATTTAACATCGAGCAAATCATTGATGATGCAGCCAGCAGAGCGCATGATTATTGAGCCGATAAAAAATAAAAAAATTACGCGAAAAGTTTCCGTTATTTCCAATTCCGGCAATTTTTTTAGCACTAAAAAAATTCCGCAAAGGCAAGGCAAAAAAAGCAGCCAAATTCCGGTTGGCTGATTTAGGCGGGTGAGTTTGAGGTAATTTAAGATCACGCTAAAGATGCTGTTTTTGTTGCGGAAGTTGTTGCGGTTACCGAGTCAGCTTTAACTCCAGGATTTGGTGACGTCATCTGTTGTAAATTTAATCTTCCGATGAATGGCGCAGAAGGAAGTTCGCTAAGGTCTCCTATTTCATTCGCGGCGAGGAAAATTGGCACAGTGGGATGAAGATTTTGTATCGCATGAGAAAGAGTTACGTTTTGATTTTCTGCATTTTGTGACACCAAAATAACAAAAGGAATTTGATATCCCCGCATTCCATCAGTTACATCTGAAGAGCCAATTCGGCCAGAATTTATCAGTTTTATAATATCAAAACTTTGATGAACTCCCTTGCCAACTGGGCGCGTTGGTAAAAGGCAGAGCAGCGCTTTTCCATTCAAGACTCCAGGACGTTCTTCGGAAATATTGCCGGCTAGACCGCCAAGAAATTCTACATCATTTGCAGCATAAGAACTTTGTAAAAGAGCTCGAGCCGCTTCATTTGCCGGCATAATTTTTAAAGAAGAAATTCTTTCTTGCAGGCCTTCTGAAACCAGTTGAGGCGCGCCACTTTCCCTACTATATTCTCCAGCAATAGCGGCTTTTTCCCCGAGATAAACTATTGAAACTTCTTTTCCAACTTCTTGAACGCCAAGCTCCATCCAAAATTTTTTTTCTATTTCTTGAGGGGGAATTTCTTCTTTTACCTCTTCAACTGTTTGATTTTTTCTTACCAGCGAAGTCATGAAAACTTCTTTTTTTTCATCATCAAAATTCATCTCTGCTACACAGCAAGGCTGACTAACAAAATTATAAGCATGACCAGCTCGAACGTCGCCGCCCATAATTACTGGAATGCTAAATTTTGTAGCAACGGCTTTGATGCGCAGCACTTCCAAATCGTAAGAATGATTTGATCTGGCGATGTAATCTTTGACTAAAATTTCTAATTCCGCGGCAGTTTTTTCTTTGATTTTATGAGCGGGATTGGAGTCATTTAAAATTCCCACAATAACATCGCGATCTCCTGCGGTTAATGATTCGTAGCTTGGTATGTGCCCATCAATTCTTTGAATTTTTAATTCCTCTTCTTTGGCGATTAGATTTTCGATATTGATCGCGATAATTTGCTCTGCTTTAAAAACTCCTTGAGAAAGTGCTATTTCCAAAGCTTCGCAAGCATTGTATCCGCGCTCAGATTGAAGGTATCCTTCGAGACATAAAATCAATGGCTCAAAAGTTTTTGGGCGATAAGGCGAATCGATTGCTGAAATTAATTGGCGTGGAAAATAAGTAAAACATCTGATCGGTTTTTTTGCGGCTTCGTAACGTTTTTTTATTTCCGCAAAATTTTTCTCATCTTCGCATTTTAAAGTGCGCTTAATTGGATAATCATCTTGCGCTTCAAAGGCCGCGATCATTTGCCTCACTGATTCTATTTCAGTTTGTCTGTGAAAAAAAGCGGGATTGCGAGAATAAGTTACTCCAGCGCATCCGGCATGAAAAAATTCTGCAAATTCTGCGGTGGCAAATTGAAATTCTGAGCCATCAGAAAAAGCGGCAATAATTGATTTTTTGTGATCTGTGGGCAGCGGATTTTCTCTAAAATATTGGCGCAATAATTCCAGTTTTTGACCAAGAGAAACTCCTCCAGCCATCGAATTGATGTGGAAGCCTTGTTCGATCGCGCTAGCAATTTGTTCAACTCCAACTTTTGGTGATTGATATCCGACGAAAGATTTTTCGTTGTGAATATCATGCATCGCCACGCCAGCATAATCTGCGGCGGTTGCTTCGTGCGGAGCTTCTTCTGCGATCTCGCCAGAAAAAGGTAATGCGACGCAAAATTGCGATAGTCTGCCCTCATATTTTAAGGCAGCTTCGGTAACAGATCTCATCTTTTCTGCTGGATTTTTTGGCCCAAAAAAAAGTGATGTGGACAGCATCGCAACTTTATTTCTCTCTTGCGACGAGCCGCTAACTTTTGCTATCTGATCTTCTCTTTGACAGCACATAATTTTGCCGTCATCTCCAGCGTAAAAAAATTTCCATTTAACATTTTGTGGAGAGATTTGCGCGCGACTCATTTTGTTAAAAAATTAAAATTAATAAGCGGAGAAGTTTTTCCAAGACTCAGCTTTTGTTTGATTTTTTGATCTCCACTTTTAGGTTGCCGCACTCCTTTTCTCATTGCAACTAATCATCCAAGTTCATGCATAAATTATTGATCGCCAATCGCGGCGAAATTGCTTGCCGAATCATCAAAACTTGCCGCAAAATGGGCATTAAAACCGTGGCGGTTTATTCTGATGCCGATGCTAATTCTCTCTTTGTGCAAATGGCTGATGAGGCTGTAAATATTGGCCATTCGCCATCTTCGCAAAGTTATCTCAATCTTGATAAAATCCTCGCCGCAGTGAAAAAATCCGGCGCGACAATGGTGCATCCCGGTTATGGATTTTTATCAGAAAATCGTAATTTCGCCAATGCGTTGGAGAAAGAGGGAATAATCTTTGTTGGTCCTTCGACTTATTCAATCGAGATGATGGGCGATAAAATTGAGTCAAAAAAATTAGCGATTGAAGCCAATGTTAGTACGGTTCCCGGTCATATGGGAATTATGAAAGATGCCAAAGAAGCGGGAGAAATTGCAGCAAAAATTGGCTTTCCAGTAATGGTTAAAGCCTCTGCTGGTGGTGGTGGAAAAGGCATGAGAATCGTTTGGAAAATTGAAGAAATGGCAGAAGCATTTTTGTCAGCATCAAATGAAGCGCGAAATAGTTTTTCTGATGATCGTCTTTTTGTTGAAAAATTTATCGAAAATCCGCGTCACATTGAAATCCAAGTTATTGCTGATAAAGCGGGAAACACAGTTTGTTTAGGAGAGCGCGAATGCTCGATCCAACGTAATAATCAAAAAGTTATCGAGGAAGCGCCTAGTCCTTTTTTAGATGAAGCAACTCGCCAAAAAATGTATGCGCAATCGAAAGCTTTGGCGGCAAAAGTAAAATATTATTCAGCAGGAACGATCGAATATATCGTGGATAAGAATCGTAATTTTTACTTCTTGGAAATGAATACTCGCCTACAAGTTGAGCATCCAGTTACCGAGTTGGTTACTGGTTTGGACATCGTGGAATTAATGATCAAAATCGCGCTAGGCGAAAAATTACCATTCACTCAAGAAGACATTAAACTCAAAGGCTGGGCGATGGAATCGCGCATTTATGCTGAAGATCCATCGCGCGGATTTTTACCTTCTTCAGGTCGCATCAATCTTTACATCGAGCCGGAAAAAAGTGAAAATGTTCGTGTCGATAGCGGCGTTTATGAAGGTGGCGAAGTCAGCATGTTTTATGATGCGATGATCGCCAAACTTTGCTCTTACGGCAAGGACAGAAAAGAGGCGATCGAACATATGAGAAGCGCTCTCGGCAGTTTTGCAATCAGCGGCGTTTCGCACAATATCAGCTTCCTTGAAACCATCATGAAAAATGAGCGTTTTGTTAGCGGCGATATTTCTACCAGCTTCATCAAACAAGAATTCCCTGAAGGTTTTTCTGGCAGTGAATTAGATTCAAAAGTTGAGGAAGTTTTGATCGCATCTGCAATGCAAATTTTCTTAAAAAACTACGAAAGAAACGGCCATATGACTGGTCAGTTACGCAATCGCGAAAAGCAAGTTTCTGAACGCTGGGTGGTTATGATCGATGATAAATCTTATTTGGTGAATCTTTTGGAGCGCTCGAAAAATTTCCTAAAAATCGAATGTGATCGCAAAGAAATCGAATTGAAATCTTCGTGGAACAATGGCGAGAAGCTCTTCCGCGGTACGGTTAATGGACGTGATATCGGCGTGAAGATTCGTGAAAATAACAATACCGGAAATTACTTGCTGCAATATTCTGGCTTCGATGCCTTTGTGACAGTATGCTCTCCGCGCATCGCCGAGCTTTCAAAATATTTGCCGAAGACAATTAAAAATGCCAAACCGCTAAATTTAACTTCTCCAATCACCGGAAAAATCATCCGCTTCAAAGTTCAAGAAGGCGATGAAATCAAGGCTGGCCAAGAGCTAGTGATTATCGAGGCGATGAAAATGGAAAATATTATCCGCACCGATCACGATGTTAAAATTGGTAAGATCAAGTTTGGTGAAGGTGAAACGGTGGGAATCGGTCAGGTTGTGATTGATTTTGTAAACTAAAGGGCATCTCTGCGCTGGGCGTGGTTTGTAACCGCGCCCTTAAGTTCATAAATTAATTTTAATTTTGTAAAACATTAAGGTGGCATTGCAAATGCCGCCTAGCGCTGGTTTGTAATTCTAATCAAATTGGCGCGCTTTTAACCTTCGTGAAATTTGTAATTTCTTATTTTTTATTCCGCAGCAATTTTCACGATTCTAGCGGTTGCAAAAACTGAGATTGCGCCGAGCAAAATAACTAAGGCGCAAAGCAATTTAAAACTTACATCAAACTCTCCTTGAGTAACTAAAAGCAGAGGAATTATCAGTGGTAAAATAATCACCGCGATGATTGGTGCCGAGTTGGATAAGATTGAAAGAGAGCCGCAAAAACAGCAGAGAAAATTGATTGCTAGACTGGCTAAAAAAACGATCAATAGAAATTCAAAATCAGGTTTTAGTAAAAAAATTATTGGTAAAATCGCAGCGCAACAAACCATCCAATTAGCGAGCATTTTAGCAAAAATTGCCGTCTCAAGATTTTCACAAGCGAGCAAAATTTGTTCCAAACTTCCATCTTCAAAATCTTTTTTCAGAAATTCGCTGTTGGAAAAAATCAGTACCGAAAGCAAGGCAAACCAAATAAAAATAACATTGATGCCGGCTTGATTTTGCTGACCTTGCGCTAGAAGCAAAAAAGTGCAGAGAAAAATTACGAAGAATAAAAGATTAGCCAAAATCCTTTCCAAATGGCGAAAATTTAAACGAAGTTCTTGCTGAAAAATTATTAGAAAAACTTGCATTTATCTGCCGTAAATATCGCTGAAACGAATGATGTCATCTTCGCCCAAATAGCCGCCGGTTTGCACTTCAATTAGTTCCAATGGAATTTGCCCTTTATTCTCGAGTCGGTGTTTCTTGCCAACCGGAATGTAAGTTGATTGATCTTCGGTCATCACAAATTCTTTAGTGCCGCAAGTCACGTTAGCCGTGCCTTTAACCACGATCCAATGTTCGGAGCGATGATTGTGCATTTGCAAAGAAAGAGAAGCTTTTGGCTTCACGGTGATGCGCTTTACTTTGAAGCGATCGGAAATATCGATGGTTTCAAAACTTCCCCAGGGGCGCAAAACTTTAGTGTGAGAATGGCACTCTTCGCGCTTATTTTTTTTCAAAAGTTCGAACATTTTTTTCACATCTTGCGACTTGTTTTTATCGACAATCAAAACCACATCCTTGAGCGAAATTATGATTAAATTTTCGACACCAATTGTGGCGATAAGTTTGTGACGTGAATTGATGTAACAGTTTTTTGTATCGAGAGTTAGCACTTCGCCAATCAAACTATTTTGATTTTCATCTTTTGTCTCCAGATCAGCAACCGCTTGCCACGAACCAACATCAGACCAGCCAGCATCAAGTGGAACTACCGCAACTTTTTCGGCCTTTTCCATCACTGCATAATCGATGGAAATATTGGCACATTTTTCAAAATCTGCATTTTGTAACCGTAAAAAATCTAAATCGCGAGTTGCTCTTTTGTAAGAGTTAACACAATTGATAAAAATTTCGATATTATGTTTTTGTAAAGCTTCGAGGAAGCACGAAGCACGAAATACAAAGATGCCGCTATTCCACAGATAATCGCCGCTTTTAACAAATTTTGCGGCAGTTTCAGCATTGGGTTTTTCTACGAATTTTTCTACTCCAAAAACATCGGAAAGTTTTTTTAGTGCCGCATCTTTTTTGATGTAGCCATAGCCAGTTTCTGGTTTGTTAGGGACAATTCCAAATGTAACCAGATATTCATCCTGCGCTGCTGCTGCAGCTTTTTTTACCGCAGCCATAAATTCATTCTGATCATTGATGATGTGATCGGAAGGCATCACCAACATCAGGTCATTTTTGGGAGTTTTGGTGATGATATCGAGGGCAGCAATCGCAATTGCTGGAGCAGTGTTGCGACCAATTGGCTCAAGGATTATCGAACTTGCTTCGACATGAAGTTTTTGTAATTCTTCGGCGGCGGTAAAACGATGCTCATTGTTGCAAATAATGATCGGATTGGCGAATTCTTCAGAATTTTTAACGCGCAAAACGGCTTGCTGAAACAAGGAATATTCTCCAAAAAAATCCAAAAATTGTTTAGGATTTAATTCGCGAGAAACCGGCCATAATCTGGTTCCAGATCCTCCCGATAGAATGACAGGTGTAATTTTCATAAGTTCAAAAAATAGTCGATGGCTCCGAAGCCTTTAATCGGAAGTTTTTTTAGCATCTTTAAATTTTCCTTCTTGATGCCTCCTAAAGCATAAAGATTGCCAAAAAGGTAATTTTGCTTTTTGTTTTGAACAGCAATTTTTGCCAAATTCATTATGCCCAAATTTTTTGCGTCTATGTGGCTTGAGCTAGGAAAAATCGGGCTGATAAAAATCATGTCAGCTCTTAATTTTATTGATTTAAAAAGAGATCTTAAGTTGTGACAAGAAAAGCTAAAAATAAAATTTTTTGGGAAAGAATTTTTTTTAAAAAATTGTAGCGGCAATTTATCGAAATCAGAAAAATGAATTCCGTCAGCTTTGATTTCTTTTGCTAAAGCAAAATCTTTTCCGACTAAAATTTTCAAATCATTTCTGACTCGCGCTAAAGTAGAAATTTTTTTGGCAAAATCTTTGCGATCTTTTTTTGCCAAATCATATTCACGAATAATGATCGCAGAATTTTTTGGTAAATTTTTTATAACTTTTTCGAAGTTAGAAATTTTTTTGCGATCGGTAAATAAAACAGTATTCATCAATGATAGAGAGAAATTTGCTGCTGATAAATAGCAGAATAAAACAGCTTTGTAAAACCTACGCCCGCGATAGCGCAAGAGTTAATTTGGTGGCGGTTTCTAAAATGGTTGAGGCAGAAAAAATTCGTGAAGCGATTAATTGCAGCTGTAAAATTTTTGGCGAAAATTATATTAAAGAAGCCAAAGAAAAATGGTCGGAAATCAAGAAAGATTTTCCTGAAATTAAATTGCATTTCATCGGACATTTGCAAAGTAATAAAGCTGCTGACGCCATTGAATTGTTTGATTGCATCGAGACTTTGGACAGTAAAAAACTTGCTACGGCTTTACAAAAAGAAGTCCAAAAACAGCAAAAAAATCCGGAAATTTTTATTCAGGTTAATATCGGCGATGAAGAGCAAAAATCTGGCGTGACCTTAGATGAACTTGACGAATTAATAAAATTTTCGCGTGATGAGTGTGGTTTGAATGTGACGGGATTAATGTGCATTCCGCCCACAGGAGAGCTGGCTTCGCCATATTTTGCTTTGTTGGCAAAACTTGCAAAAGCGCATGATTTAAAAAATCTTTCGATGGGAATGAGCGCTGATTTTGAGGAAGCAATCGCACTTGGTGCGACGCATATTCGTCTAGGCACAGCTATTTTTGGTGAGCGCGTAATTTCAAATTGATTTTTGATTGATGCTACCTAAAATGCGCCGCCTTCCTTTAGGGCATCTCTAAAAATTGTCTTTTCCGGTAATTTTGAGTTTTAACAAATTTGCTCGAGAGCACGTATATCTAATACGCTTGCCTTCTCACAAATTTGTTAAAACTCAAAATTCCTCGAAAAATCCTAATTTTTAGAGGCGCCCTTTAGTTATTTTCTTAAGAACCCGTAGCTCAGTTGGGTTATGAGTGTTTGCGCTAAAGGCGCAATAAAACACGAAAGTGTTTTAAACGAATAACGGGTAAAATCTGTGATTTTACCCAGGCGCGAGTTGTCTTCGAGCGAAAGCGAGAAAAGCAACGAAGCGTGAATTTTATACGAACCCGTAGCTCAGT
>CAMCMF010000014.1 GCA_945875865.1 Rhizobium sp. Q54 | reverse complement strand
TCCGCACTTAAGCTGAGTAAGCCAAGCGCTAGGCGGGATTTGCAATGCCGCCTCAATGTTTTACAAAATTAAAATTAATTTATGAACTTAAGGGCGCGGTTACAAACCACGCCCAGCGCAGGGTATGTTCAGCTTGTTTGGGTATAATCTCAAATTGCCTCAGCCACTCCCAAATCAAGCAGCTCTTGGTTTAAATAAGTTCCATTGTCAAAAAAAACATCGGCCACGTAGCGACCGTAAATGTCGGTTTTGTTGGTTTTGATGATTAAGAATTTTACGTCTCGCAGAATTTTTTTCAGTGTTGCGAAAGATTTTTTTCCTTCGGCGGTGCTCATTTCCGCTGCGTTGATTTTGGCGAGTCGCAAAATTTCCTTGTGAAAAATTCCGAAGCCTAAATCCAAATTCACATGCAGCGTGTCGCCGTCAACCACTCGCTCCAAATAAGCTTTGTAAGTGTGCATTTCTTTTTTGGTGGCGGTGGATTTTTTCAGCGAATATTTTTCGCCGCTTTTTACGCTCTCGAAAATTTTTCCTTCCTTGTCATTTTCCCGCAGGCTGAAATTCAGAATGGAAAAAATCCCAAACCCCAAATCAACAAACATCTGATCCGAGCCCTTCATTTTCGCGAGCTGGTAGGTGAATAATTTTCCGCGAGTGAATTTTAATTTTTGTGTAGCTGTAGATTTTTTTAACTTTTTTTTCGGATGTTTTTTGTCTTTCAAACTGGCAACTTTTTTCTGCAAAACTTCGCCACTCCAATTATTTTCTTTGGTTAAATCCTCGAGATATCTTCTTTCATTCTTGTCTGAGATCCCTACCAGCACTCGGTAATGCGACCAATTTAATTTAGGATTATCTTTGGGGAGATTCGGATAAGTTTGAAAAAAATTACGCATTTTGTAGAGCACAACTTTAGAAATTTTAGTGTCTTGCTCCAGCTTTTTAATTAAATTTTTTCCGTAAGTTTCGTCGCGATTTTTTAGCAAATGCTCTTCTACTAATTTTCCAATCTGCCACGAAACCTCAACTTTTTGGCGAGTAATTTTTTGCTGCGTTTTTTGTAAATTTTGTAAGATTTCTGCGAGTAGCTTTTTGTAAGTTACATCAATAGGGGCAAGGGTTTTCATTGGTTTTTTTGGAGTTTTAAAAAGATTGTCTCCCGCGGGAGACAATCTTTTTTTTAGTGAGTAAAAATCACTCAAAGGGGTCGTCGCAAATCAAAAAGTTTTAAGAAATTTTGATTCAAGACAGGCTCTGAGACAGTCGCTTAATTTTCCGTGCTGTAATTTGGTGATTCGGAAGTGATTGAAATCGAATGCGGATGAGATTCACGCAAACCAGAATTGGTAATTTTTACAAATGTGGATTTGTGGCGCATTTCTTCAATTGTACCATTTCCGGTGTATCCCATTGCTGCTTTCAAGCCTCCCACCAATTGGTGAACAATTTCGGAAACTGGACCTTTGTAGGCTACGCGACCTTCAACACCTTCGGGAACTAATTTCATTTTGTCAGAAACATCTTCTTGGAAATAGCGATCAGCAGAGCCGCGAGCCATTGCGCCGAGTGATCCCATGCCGCGGTAAACTTTGTAAGAGCGACCTTTAAATAAAACAATTTCACCGGGAGTTTCTTCGGCGCCAGCCAGCAATCCGCCTAGCATCACGCATGATGCGCCGGCTGCAATTGCTTTGGCTAAATCGCCGGAAAATCTAATTCCGCCGTCAGAAATTACGGCAATTTTTGCTTTGTCGCAATATTCAACAACGTCGAGAAGTGCCGATAATTGTGGCACGCCGACGCCTGCAACAACGCGGGTGGTACAAATTGATCCCGGACCAATTCCAACTTTTACTGCATCTGCTCCAGCATCAACCAAAGCTTTCGCTGCTTCTTTTGTAGCGATATTTCCGGCGATAAAATCTTGTTTTGGATAAAGTCTTCTAAGTTCGCGAACCGTTTCAATTACGCCTGCGGAGTGACCATGGGCAGTGTCAATTACGACTACATCAACGCCAGCTTCAATCAAACTTTCAGCGCGCTTAATGCCGTCGCGACCAACGCCGGTGGCGGCCGCAACTAATAACCGACCTTCTTCATCTTTTGAAGCGTGAGGAAATTGTTTAGTTTTTTCGAGATCTTTACCAGTCATCAAGCCAATGCAATTGCCGCTTGAATCAGTAATGATGATGCGTTCAATTTTATTTTTGTGTAAAAGCAATCTGGCTTCCGACTTACTTACATTTGCTTTGGCGGTGATGAGATTTGTTTTCGTCATCAATTCTTTTACTAACTGTTTTTTGTCAGAAGCGAAGCGCACATCGCGATTGGTTAAAACTCCAACCAGTTTTTTTGTTCCCGATTTCACGACAGGAATTCCAGAAATTCCGTAAAGTTTCATCAGGTGTAGTGCATCGCCTAAACTGGCATCTGGCGTGATTGTAACTGGATCAACCACCATTCCGGATTCAAATCTTTTTACTTTTTTTACTTCTTCAGCTTGGTCTTTGATTGAGAAATTTTTGTGAATACATCCAAGTCCACCGCACTGCGCCATTGCTATTGCTAAGCGGCTTTCAGTAACAGTATCCATCGCCGCTGAAATGATTGGAACTTCGAGAAAAATATTTTTTGTTAGCCTAGTTTTTGTATTAGCATCGGTGGGAAGAACCTTAGAAAATGCTGGCTTCAGCAGCACATCGTCAAAAGTTAGAGAAGGGGCAATGGTTTCGATGATTTTACGATTTGTTGTCATAAATGAGGGGTGCTACGTTGGGATAAAATTTTGTAGCAAATTATTCTCCACAGCCAAAAGTTAAAAAACAAATTATTAATCCAAAGCTTACAAATCATGCATTCCCTCATTGAAAAACTTTGCGCAGAAAAAAATATTAAGCTCACCGAAAATCGTCGCATTGTAGCGCGAGTTATTTCTGACAGCACTGATCATCCCGATGTCGAAGAGCTCTATCACCGCGCTTCCAAGATCAATCCAAAAATCGGCATCGCAACGGTTTATCGCGCCGTAAATATGTTTGAAGAGCTTGGCGTGATCGCTAAACATGATTTTGGCGGCAAAGGAAAAGCGCGCTACGAAAAATTGGAAGAGGAAGATCATCACGATCATTTAATCGATATTTCCTCCGATGAAGTTCACGAATTTTTTTCTGACGAATTAGAAAAATTAAAAGAAAAAATCGCGAGGGAAAAAGGGTTTGAGCTGGTGGGACACAAGCTGGAGCTTTATTGCAGACCGTTAAAAAAATGAGCGATTCTCTGATTTAAAATTCACCAAATAAAATCATGATAAGTAAAAAAATCACCGCTCTCAACAATTCCTTCACTGAATTTTTGCTCTACAAAACTCCCGCCGGAAAAGTGAGGGTCGAAATTTTTTTGCGAGATGAAAATATTTGGCTGACGCAGGAAAAGATGGCGATGTTGCTTGGAGTGCAAAGACCAGCCGTTACTAAACATTTAAAAAACATCTTTGAGACCAATGAACTAAATGAAGAATCAGTTAGTTCCATTTTAGAACTAACTGCCAGTGATGGTAAAAAATACCAAACCAAATTCTACAATCTCGACGCCATTATCTCCGTCGGTTATCGCGTCAACTCCTCTCAAGCCACACATTTTCGTATTTGGGCAAATCAGGTTTTAAAAGAATACATCATCAAAGGTTTTGCGATGGATGATGAGCGGTTAAAAAATCCGCAAAATATTTTTGGCAAAGATTATTTCGAAGAGCAGCTTGCGCGTATACGCGACATCAGAAGTTCTGAGCGTCGTTTCTATCAAAAAATTACCGATATTTATTCACAGTGCAGCATCGATTACGATTCGCACAGTGAGGCGAGTAAAGATTTTTTTGCTACGGTGCAAAATAAATTACACTTCGCGATCGCCGGCAAAACTGCGTCAGAAATAGTAAATTCGAGGGCTGACAGTAGAAAAGAAAATATGGGATTAACTAGTTGGAAAAATTCTCCGGCAGGAAAAATCAGAAAAAGCGATGTGGCGATTGCCAAGAATTTTTTAAATCCAGAAGAGTTGGATCAGCTAAACAGAATTGTTTCAATGTATTTGGATTATGCAGAAGCGCAGACTAAAAAACATCAGGCCATGACCATGAAAGATTGGATTTTGAAGCTGAATGGTTTTTTACAATTTAACGAAAAAGAAATTCTAACTAATGCCGGTAAGGTTTCGGCAGAAATTGCTAAGAGTTTTTCTGAAAATGAATTTGAAAAATTTCGTGCAACGCAAGACCAAAATTTTGAATCTGATTTTGATCGTGAAATGAAAAAAATTTTAGAAATTAGAAAAATAAAATGAGCGATTTTCTTAAAAAAATAATCATTCCGCAGTTAGAATTTGAAGGCGCTGATGACAGTGAAAAATTCGTAAAACTTTTTTTAGATCTTTATCGCATCGAAATTTTTAAAGATGGTTTGGATTTAATTTTGACAAAATTGCAGCAAAAGCAGTTGCGCTTCGAGATCAAGATTATCAAGGGTTGGGACACCAATGTTGGATGTTTTTTAACTGAGCATCGCGGTTTGGGCGATCGAGTTTTGGGAAAATTCTTTGCGAAAAAAAATCTAAAAATTATTTTACGCTCTTTGAATTATAATGTGCTGGCGCACGAGATGGCGCATGCTTTTGAATTTGAAAGTGGCATTAATCTTGGCGATGAATTTCGTCAATCTATCGGCCTTGACATGAAGGATCGTCAGGCGCCAATTATTACTTTGCGCGCTGAAATACAAAGGTTGATGGTTGATGCTTTGAAGGCCTATCCTGAGAATCAATTTTTGTCAGAACTTTTTGCGCGCTATTTTGAATTGCTCAGCATTTCACGAAATGTGGTAGCGACAGGAAGCTTCGCCACTACTGATGTCACGAGCTTTTTTGAAAATACTAACAATTTTGTTACCAAGATTTTTAATCCGGTGATTCGCGCTAAAGTTGATCCAAAAATTGCGCAGGCAACCATTGAAATAATCAGGCAAGTCAAGCTCGAAGCGCCGCAACAAAAATTTCAGGAAAAAGTAGAATCAGCGCAAAAAAAATCTGGTGGATCTTGGGCGAAAGGAACAAAATCTAACGCGATGTATTTGCAAGGTTGGAATAAAACAAAAGGAATCGACGAGAAAAAATAATGGCAGTTTACACAAAAATCACAAAAGACGAAATCGTTTCGCATCTTAGAAACTATGAGCTGGGAGAGTTTGTTTCTTACAAAGAAATTCTGGATGGAATCGATAATTCAAATTTCATTTTAGAGACCACGAAAGGGAAATTTATTTTGACGATTTTCGAATCGCGCATCGACAAAGCTGCTTTGCCTTTTTTCATAAATTTTAAATTACATCTCGCTAAAAAAAGAATTTCATGTCCGGCACCAATCCTTAATAATCAAGGTTCGGCAATAGTTGATTTAAAAAATAAAAAATCTGCGATCGTTAGTTTTTTGGAAGGAAAATCTGCGGAAAAAATTACGCCAAATCATTGTTTTGAAGTGGGAAAATTTTTGGCAAAAATGCATTTAGCTGCTGCCGATTTTTCCATGAAGCGTGAAAATGAATTGGGAGTGAAGGGTTTCCGCCCTTTATTTTCTAAGTTCGAACATCTTGTCGATAATTATCAAAAAAATCTGCGCGCAGAAATTTTAGAAAATTTAGTTTTTTTAGAAAACTTATGGAGCTTTGATTTACCTAGTGCGGCAACGCATCTTGATCTTTTTCCGGATAATGTTTTTTTTGATGTGAATGAAAAACTCAGCGGTGCAATTGATTTTTATTTTGCCGCCAATGATGCGCTGATCTACGATTTTGCTGTGACCTTGGTTGCTTGGTGTGATGATGAAGAAGATTTTTTACAACTTTTTCAAGGCTACGAATCGGTAAGAAAATTTTCTGAAATTGAAAAAGATTTTCTAAAAATTGCTTTAGTTGGAGCCGCGACGCGCTTTTTACTGACAAGGCTTCATGACATGTTCTTCACCCCAAAAGATTCTTTGGTAAGAATAAAAGATCCGCAGGAATATTTGCAGAAATTACGTTTTTTTAAATCACAAATATGATCATCAAACATCATTTTTTTGGCAAGGACTGCGTCATCGATCGTGAACTAACAAAACGCGCTAATCTTGCTTCGGCGCTAAAAAATCAGGGCTTTAACAGTGAGCATGTGCTTTTCGTAAATCAGGTTCACGGCAATCTGGTGGTTACAATCGATACAAAAGAAAAAATTCATGGCGAGCAAGGATTGCCAAAGGCTGACGCTCTTGTAACAAATCTTCCAAATATTATAATTGGAGTAATTACGGCTGATTGCGCGCCGATTTTATTGTTTGATAAAGAGAAGAAAATTATTGCTGCGGCTCATGCTGGTTGGCGCGGAGCAAGGCTAGGAGTGATTGCATCAACTGTTGTGGAAATGAAAAGATTGGGTGCAGAAAAAATTTCTGCGATTATTGGTCCGATGATTCAACAAAAATCCTACGAAGTTTCTCAGGAAGTATTTGATGATTTTTTCAGCGAAGATCCCCGCAATGTTACGTTTTTTGTCCACGGTGGACAGCCGCAGAAGTATTGGTTTGATCTTAATTCCTATGTTGAGAAAAAGTTACGTGACGCCGAAGTTTTAGAAATCAGAAATGACAAGATTGATACTTATGTAGATGAGAAAAATTTATTTAGTTTTAGGAGATCGACGCATCGTGAGGAGAAGGATTGTGGTAGAAATGTTTCGGTGATTTCTTTGGGGTAGTTTGCTTTTGATTGAATCTTACTTTACCAACTCGCGCTTCTTTCTAACAATCTCAGTCGTGGCTTGCCACGCGTAGCTCGTAAGAGCGAAGCGTGGTGCCTGGAGCCGGAATCGAACCAGCGACACAAGGATTTTCAATCCTTTGCTCTACCGACTGAGCTATCCAGGCGCTTACTCATTATCTAGAGGGCATCTCAAAAAATCCTAATTTTTAGAGGCGCCCTAGAGCAAATCGAGTTCGACAAAAGAATTGTCGGAACGCTAAAAGAGGCGTGCAACCTAGAAACGGGCTTTTATTTTGCAATAGCCCCACAAGATTGCTTCCCAGTATCTCTAACTCTCACAAAAATATGGAAAATTTAATCGATTATTCGCAATTCGTTTTTGCTGCTTATGCCGTTGCTGGAGTTTTGTTAACAATGCTTGGCGCCGTTACTTTAATAAAATATTTCTCCCTAAAAGCGAAAATTAAAAATGATAAATAATCACAAAAAGCGTCGCATTATTTTTGTCGGTTCGATCTTTTTAATTTCGCTGTTGGCGTTGTTTTTTATCATTACGAACTTTCGCGAAAATATTGTTTTTTTCTATTCGCCGAGTGAATTACAAAATGTGAAAAATATTCAGCGCAGCATTAAAATTGGCGGCATGGTTGTTGAGGGAAGTATCAAAAAAATCGATGCGCTAAATACCAATTTTATTGTGACTGATTTTCAAAAAGAGTTGCTGGTGCATTATTCTGGAATTTTGCCGGATCTCTTTCGAGATAATCAGGGCGTGGTTGCGCTGGGTTTATTGAATGAAGATCGTAGCGAATTTTCTTCGCATGAATTGTTGATCAAACATGATGAAAAATATATGCCGCCGGAGGTGGCGAAATCTTTGAAGCCTAAACTTTAGCTAGCTCAGCGCTTTTGCTTTCAATCGCTTCTTCCAATTTTTTATTGAACTCATCTTTTTTTAATCCCGGTTCAATTGCCGGCAAAAATTCTAAAATAATTTTTCCCGGATTTTTTTTGATTTTATGTTTTGGCCAAAAAGCGCCGGAATTTAATGCGGCTGGCACCACCTTGACATTGCAAGAAAGATAAAGTGCGACAACTCCAGATTGATAAGGATATTTTTCAACTTCTCCACCAAGTGGCACGCGGGTTCCTTGTGGAAAAAGTACGATGCTTTGATTGTTTTTTAGATAATTTTTGCTTTGCTTGATCATGCTTTTCAGCGCGCTGGCGCCGCCTTTGCGATTTAATTTAATGCCGCTCATGACCTTTAAATACCAGCCGTAAAATGGAATCATCTCCAGCTCTTTTTTATAAACATAAACCGGATGACGCACCACCAAATGCATGACGATAGTTTCCCAAGCGGACTGGTGTTTGCAGGCAATGATGCAGGCTTCTTTTGGTAAATTTTCTAAGCCGCGAAATTCATATCTCACGCCGCATAATTTTTTTAACATCCACAAGCAACCAATCGCCCAAACTTTTGCGCCATGATCGGCGAGTTTGCGACTGCGAGTGATAAAAACCGGGAAATAAATGATTGGAATTAAAGTTCCCCAGAGGTTGAGGAGGATGGTGAAGAGGAGGGAGGAGAGGTATTTCATGACTGACTCTCGAGAATGAATGTTGTACTAGCCCTCCGTCGCCAAGGCTTTGGCGGGCAGCCTTCGACTCTTTATATTTTTTAGAAATTAGTAATTTATGTGTGGATACCAGCCCTCCGTCGCCAAGGCTTTGGCGGGCAGCCTTCGCTCTAACAATCTTCTTTGTGTCAGTCCATCCCTTTCGGGCTGGCCTGCCAGCCGAAGCTCGTAAGAGCGAAGGCTGGTGCCGGATGTCGGGTTCGAACTGACGACCTACTGTTTACAAGACAGTTGCTCTACCACTGAGCTAATCCGGCGAAAAAAAATCGGATCCAATCAACTGACTGGATCCGATTTTAGCTTAATTAAGAAGTAAAATTACTTTTTAACTGGAGCAACAACAGCTACTGGAGCAGCAGCTACTGGAGCATCAGCTTCAACAGCTTTTACAGCTTTTTTACGAGCTTTTTTAGCTGGTTTAGCAGCTTCAACAGCTGGAGCAGCAACTACTGCAGGAGCAGCAGCTTTAACTTCAGCTTTTACAACTGGAGCAGGAGCTTTAACTTCAGCTTTTACAACTGGAGCAGGAGCGGCAGCTTTTACAACTGGAGCAGGAGCGGCAGCTTTTACAGCTTCAGCTTGAGCGGCAGTAGCGAAAAGAGCAACTGCAGCAACGATCAAAGATAATTTTTTCATGTTATTGGCAACAAAAAGTTTTTTAAATTTCTAATCATTTCTGATTAGTTTCCTTCGTTTTGCAGAGTCAGAATTGCCAATGAAATTAACCATATAACCTCTTGATACTACTCGAAAGCGGGCGGCAAGCTAGAAAGGCAAAATTACTTGTCAATTTGGATTTCTTGATCTTGAATTTTTTCATTAAACAAGCGATTCGTTAGCTTCTAACTCAGCCCTATCTAATTTTTCTAATCCATTGATTTGGAAAGATGTGGATGGTTCTAGACCTGCCACTAAAGGGGCGTTTTGAGCAGCCAACAAAAGTCTCTGGCGATTCCCCATCTCCTCTCGGCCTAGCTCCAATAAATCTTTTCCTATCGCTAAAAATGAAATATTGATTTGGGACTTAATATCTTTTCTATTCTCCATAATTTTTAAAAAATCTGCTGCAGTTGCTGAACTAAGAATATTTTTAATTGGGCCACTGCGAGGCCTTTCTTTAAAGCAGCTCTTCTTAGACTCTTCTCCCTCTCCATAACGCTGATTATCAAAACTAAGGCTGCACAAGGTGACATTTTTTGATAGACCCCTTGCTATTGAACCTAAGTCAATTTTCTGAAACTCAATGTGGTTTCGACCAAGATTTAAATCTTTCAGATGGTGATTTTTTTCTAGAAATTCTACTAGGCCATCGACCGCTTTAATTTCATTATAACTAAGATTTAGACTTTGAAGCGTGGAGTTGCCAGTCAGTGCTTTGAATATCTTTTTCGAACCTTTTTCGGTGATATCATTAAGACTCAGATTAAGCAAAAGTAAGGAGTGATTTTTTGCTAGAATAATTGCTAATGATTGCGCTCCTTCATCACTAATTCTGTTATTCGTAAGGCTTAAAGATTGTAAACTTGAAGCAGCGCTTAAAGATTCTGTCAAAGCTGCAATACCTTTATTACCCAAATACAAATCTGACAATTCTAAATTTGTTAGCTGATTTGTTGCGATGATTCCAGCCAAGATTTGTAAATCTTTTTCAAGATATCCGCTGGGGAGGAATTTTAGCGCCAAGTTTTTTGTTTCTGTTGCCGCAATTAGTTTGGCAAGATTTTCATCTAGTTCGACCCAATTATGAAGCAGAAGATTAAGCTTGGAAAGTGGCTTGTTATCAGAAATTATTTTCAATAATTTTGTTAGTTCTTCTGGTGGTATATGAAGCTTGGGATGCGATGATTTGTCGCCAGAATTTTTTAATTTTTGTATTTCTTCTAGCGACAAAGGATGGCCTATTTCTATGTGGATTACATCATCCAGAAAATAGCATTTAAACCATTCCTTATCACTCCCAGCTGCTAATACCTTGCTCATTTTTTAATTTTTGATTGGTTAAATGGCATCTCTAAAAATTGTCTTTTCCGGTAATTTTGAGTTTTAACAAATTTGCTCGAGAGCACGTATATCTAATACGCTTACCTTCTCGCAAATTTGTTAAAACTCAAAATTCCTCGAAAAATCCTAATTTTTAGAGGCGCCCTAAAGAAGTTATGCGAAAAGTTTGATTTGCGACAGCGCCTAAAAGTGAATCACTTTCCCATAAGCATCCAACACCGCTTCATGCATCATTTCTGACATTGTTGGATGAGCAAAAATTGTGTGCATTAAATCTTCCTCGGTGAGTTCAGCTTGTTTCGCGATCACATATCCTTGAATCATTTCCGTAACTTCAGCGCCGATTAAATGTGCGCCCAAAAGCTCACCAGTTTTTTCATCAAAAATAACTTTGATTAAGCCTTCAGTTTCGCCAGCGGCGATTGCTTTGCCATTAGCCATGTAAGGGAAGCGACCGATTTTAACTTTTTTCCCAAGCTCCTTGGCCTTCTTTTCCGTAATACCAACAGAAGCAATTTGTGGCATGCAATAAGTGCAGCCGGGAATATTTTCTATTTTGATGGGATGGATTTTTTTGGCGTCATATTTGCCAAGTTTGCTGGCGATTTTTTCGGCAGCGATTGTTCCTTCATGTGAAGCTTTGTGAGCCAACCAAGGCGCGCCAACTACATCACCGATGGCAAAAATATTTGCGTCAGCAGTTTCCAAATATCCGTTGGCAATGATGCGGCCTTTGTCACTTTTTACTTTAGTTTTTTCCAAACCAATATTTTCGATATTGGCCACAATTCCTACAGCCATAATGACTTTTTCTGCTTTTAACTCTTCAGTTTTGCCATTTATTTCAACAGTTGCAGTAACTTCACCCTTGCCTTTTTTCAAAGATTTTAATGCTGCAGAAGTGTAAATTTTAATGCCTTGTTTCTCGAAAGATTTGCGCGCGATTTTTGAAATTTCTTCATCTTCAACTGGCAAAATATTTTCTGCCATTTCAACGAGAGTAACTTCCGAGCCCATGTTTCTGTAGAATGAAGCGAATTCCGATCCAATTGCGCCAGAGCCAACTACGATTAAAGATTTCGGTAATTCTTTTGGAACCATCGCTTCGCGGTAAGTCCAAATATTTTCTGCGTCAGGCTCCATGCCAGGAATAACGCGTGCTCGTGCCCCAGTCGCAATGATGAAATAAGTTGCTTCAATCTGGATTTCATCCACCCCCATCGCGGCGCTAACGCGTCCGCTCGATCCCCCTAAATAGGGGGAACCTGAATCGCTCGTCTTAACCACTGAGATTTTTTTTGAATCTAAAAACTTTGCAAAACCATCAATAACTTCGATTTTATTTTTCTTCATCAAGCCAGCAATTCCGCCGGTTAAACGTGTTGACACCGCTCTTGAGCGCTCAACAATTTTTGCAAAATCAAATTTAACTTTTTCCGCAGAAAATCCAAAACCATCAAGATTATGCAAAAGATGATTAACTTCTGCTGATTTCAAAAGTGCTTTAGTTGGAATGCAGCCCCAATTTAAACAAATTCCGCCCAGATGATTGGCTTCAACAATGCCAACTTTCAAACCAAGCTGAGCCGCACGAATCGCGGCTACATAACCGCCGGGACCGGCACCAATTACACATAAGTCAAACTTTTTTGCTTGCGACGTCATAATTTTATGGAAAAAAAATTGAGGGAATAGGAAGGTGGGCGCAACTTAAAAACCACTTGCAAAACATCAATATCTTATCTCATGAGCGCAGAAATCGAAAATTTAATTAATCAGGTTGAGGCTTCTTTGGCCTTGATCGCGAGGTGTCTTTGAGCCGGAGAAATTGCAGGCTAGATTAAACGAATTGGTAAAAAAATCTGAAGACCCCGAATTGTGGAATAATAAGAATGAAGCGCAAAAAACTCTTAAAGAAAAATCTCTGGTTGAAGAAAAATTAAATCAGTTTTTGGCGATCAAAAATACTTTGAATGACAATCGCGAATATTTTAATTTAGCCAAAGAGGAAGGGGATGCACAGCTCATCACGGATATTGAAAAAAATCTTTTAGAACTGAAAAAAACTTCTGACGCTTTTGAAATAGAATGTCTTTTTTCTGGCGAAACTGACGCCAATAATTGCTTCGTTGATTTCAACGCTGGCGCTGGCGGAACTGACTCTTGCGATTTTGCTTTAATGCTACTTCGCATGTATGAACGCTTCGCGGGTAAGCGAAAATTTAAAGTTGAAATTGTCAGTATTTTGGATGGCGAAGAAGCGGGAATTCGTTCGGCAACGCTAAAAATTTCCGGTCGGTTTGCTTTTGGCTGGATGAAGACAGAGAGCGGCGTGCATCGCTTAGTTCGCATCTCGCCTTTCAATGCCAATGACAAAAGACAAACCAGTTTTGCGTCGGTGTGGGCCTATCCAGAAGTTGATGATGAAATTGAAATTGTAATCGAAGAAAAAGATTTGCGCGTTGACACTTTTCGTGCCTCGGGCTCAGGCGGACAGCATGTTAACAAAACCGATTCTGCCGTTAGAATGACGCATTTGCCGACGAATATTGTGGTGCAATGTCAGTCCGATCGCTCGCAAATTCGTAATCGTGCAGAATGCATGAAGATGCTAAAATCAAGGCTTTACGAGCTCGAATTGCAAAAGAAAAGAGATGCGCTCGCGGCAACAGAATCAACAAAAACCGACAATAGCTGGGGCCATCAAATTCGCTCTTATGTCTTGCATCCATACCAAATGGTAAAAGATTTGCGCACTGGTTTTGAAAGCGGAAATATTCAAGCGGTGCTTGATGGTGAAATTGAAGGATTTATCAAAGCGGCATTAACCGAAAAATAATTTATTATGCGTTGTCCATTTTGCGGAAATATTGAAACACAGGTAAAAGATAGTCGCATTTCCGACGATGGTGAATCGATCAAGAGACGACGATATTGCGCAGCTTGCGATTCGCGTTTTACAACTTATGAACGTGTGCAACTTCGCGAAATTTTGGTGATCAAAAAAAATGGTGAAAAGAAAATTTTCGATCCAGAAAAATTAAAAAAATCAATTGCAATGGCGGTGAGAAAAAGGCCGGTTTCAGAACTGCAAGTTGAAAAATTAGTTAATAAAATTGTTCGCCAGTTGGAGATGGAAAGTGAAACTGAAATCGCTTCTTCAAAAATCGGTGAGATGGTTTTGATGGCGCTGGAGAAGCTTGATAAGGTAGCATTCGTGCGCTTCGCTTCTGTTTACAAAAATTTTGAAAAGCCGGATGATTTTCAAAAATTCATCAAACAAATTGCCAAATGACAAAAAAAATTGATCCTGTTGAAGCTCTACAATTCTACGCCGACAATGATTTATGCGAAGTAATTTCAGAAAAATCGCAGAATCATTTACTGCAAAAAGATGTAAAAGAAACTGTTGAAGTAATAAAAAAACCCGTACCACAATTTTTCGCGAAACCTGTATTATCAACCTCTGACGCTCTTTCAAACTTGGCAAAAAAATCTCAAATTTCGGAAGTTGTAATTGCTTCCGATACAACATTCCAATCGCTTAACGAAATCGTGGCGAAGGCAAAAAAATTAGCGCAAGGCGCAAAAAATCTCACCGAACTGCGCAAAGCGGTAGAAAATTTTGACGGCTGCAATTTGAAAAAAATGGCAACCAACACAGTTTTTTCTGACGGCAATCCTAATTCAAAAGTAATGGTGATTGGCGAAGCACCGGGTAATCACGAGGATTTACAAGGAATTCCTTTTTGTGGCGATTCAGGAAAAGTTTTGGATGATATGTTTCGCGCCATCAACATGACGCGCGCCGAAAATTTTTATATTACAAATGTGCTTTTCTGGCGCCCACCGGGAAACCGCCGTCCTACTGATGAAGAGCTGGCAATCTGCCGTCCTTTTGTCGAGCGTCACATCGAATTAATGAATCCAGAAGTTTTAGTTTTAGTTGGCGCCACATCGATGACGGCAATGCTTGGAATCACTGAGCCAATCGGAAAAATTCGTGGCGAATTTATGGATTATGCGCCGAAATTTTTATCGCGAAAAATCAAAACTTTTACAATTTTTCATCCATCTTATCTGATGCGCCAATCATCAAAAAAGAAAGTGGCGTGGCAAGATATGTTGGCCTTGGAAAAGTTTTTAAAAAATGTCTAAATTTTAGTTATTTTTTATGTCAAAGCTTATGGAGTTAGCTCGGGTTGTTTCGTCAAAAGCATCTCCATTTATACAAGGAGTATCTTCGGCAAGAGGAGTCACTGCTCTGCCAAAAACGCAAACTCCCCATGATTCTTTCAAAAGGGCGGATTCTGCTTTTACCTTTCCGAGTGGAAGTGCTGATTTTTCAACATCGGCAGACTCCAACTCCACGTCTATTTTGAACTGGATTAAATCAATTCTTAAAACCAAGGAGCAGAAGGAGTCTTTAACTAATCTTTCTGATCCAAGTGACGCTTTTAAACAGGCGGTTATTAAATTGCTTAGGCAGAATGTGCTAGGTATCGAGGATTTTGAGCTTATTGAGGCTCATCTAATAACCTCTACCGACAAAACCCCCGAAAGCTCTAAGAAAAAAATTGTCGCCGCAGAATCTACAAAGTTATTTGCTGGTCGAGTAGTTGATGTTAAGGATGGTAAAATTTTGCCGCATGAGAGCGGTCAGCCCCCAATAATTTTTGTTTCCGGTCTTGGTCAAAGTTGTTCAGAGCGGCGCGTCCTTAGTCGTCATGCCGAAGCGCAAGAGCTTTTTGTGGGTCGCAAAGTTTCTATTTATGTCCCTGCCTCTGAAGTGTTGGTTGATAAGGAAAATACGATGAATCAGGGAAGATATGCTAACGGCATGGCTCCATATTTTAATCCAAACTATATTGACGAAAAAGGATCGAGTGATTTTTTTGAGCAAGTAATAAAGCCAAAATTTTGTAACGCAGAAGGCAAGCTTCTTCCTCCAGAACAATGCCAAAGATTACTTTTGGTTAATCACAGTATTGCGGCGCGTGAAGCTGGTTCTCACGTCAGATGGTTTATGCGATATCTTGAAGAAAACGGAGTTGCTGCGGAAGATGTTGAAAAATATACCAAAAAAATTCTGCGTTTCAATATCGCCTCTCCAGTGGTCGAAGGCAACGAAGGGGGTCCGGTATTCCATGTTGTTAATATGAACGATAGCGGTAGCAAAAAACCGCAGAGCTATTTGTGCGATATTTATTGCAATCCGGAATTTCAGCAATCCAGAATTTCTACAGTGAGGCTGAGGGATGAAAGTATTTTAACTGTTTTGGGCTTTGGAGTTGTTCGTGATGGCGAAACCACCAAAGATGGATTTTGTCATTCTGTTGTTAGTCATATTGCTGCAATAAAAAAAGAAGGGGAGTTTGCTCCAATGCTTGCGGCTTGCGAGATATTTTCTAATCCCGCTATTTCTGATGCAGAGGCATTTGCTGCGGTGGATAAAGTTATTAAAAGTGCCAAACCTTTTGTTAAGCCACAAATATCAAAAGAAGATTTTGGGAGCGCTGTAAAAACACTTCATGAGGCTTGGTCTGACAATTATTTGGAAAGACTGTTGAGTAAGCAAAGCCTGGGCTTAAATACTGGGATTCCTTCTCCCAATCCAGGCGGTCCAATTTGTAACCCAGTAAGGGGTAGCTCAACTTATAATTCAATTGTTACTAAATTATGAAAATCAGAAATATCCTCCTCGGTAGATATAATTCAATTCACCGCTTCTACCTCACTAGCTTTCTACTCACCTTCACCGCCTTCATTTTCTCGATGGTATTTCTGATCAATGATCACATCAATTTGTATGACAGAATGTTGGATGATGTTAAAGCTCACAATGAGCGCATCGAACAAAAATTTTCCGATTCTCTGATTTATACCAAGCTCATCATGAGTTATGCCGGTAGGCAAATATCCAATTATGACAAAAAAGATGATCCGGTTTTTATCAAAAATCTTTTGGTGAGCTATCGCATTCCAGAAAACGGTCTGACCTCATGGAGTATTTTTTCTTGGGTTGATGCCGATCATCAACTTACTGTTTCAAGTGGTTTGGGTGTATTGAAAGAAAAAAAAGATCTATCTGCTCGCGATTACATACGGATGACCAAACAATATCCCGAAACCATTCAAATCGGCGCACCAGTGTTTGGCATACTTAGCAAGTTGTGGTCAATTCCACTCGGCTATGGCGTTGTGGATACTCATCGCAAATATATTGGCGCCGTTGTTACTGGGATTATTATTGAAAATCTGAAATCGCAAATTGAAGATCTGATCACTAATCGTCATATTTTTTTCGCGATTGTTGATTCAAAAAACCAAGTTGTTGCCAAGTCTTTAGCGCTTGAATCGGGGGAGAATAAAATTTTTCTTAACAAGTTTTTACAAAAAATTACTGCTGATGGCGGCGAAAGATTGAAATATAAATACGGCTATTACCAAAAGCTGGAGGATTATTCTTATGGGATAATCACCATCTATGACAGCAACGTTTTATTTTCTCTGCTCAACGATAATTTAATTACCTATTTGGCGGCAATCTTTTCCTTTCTAGCTTTCATGAGCTTTGTTTTTTATAGTTTTCATAACAGTATTACCACCTCGATTTCTGAAATTTCTCATTTTGTAGAAAAAATATTTCGTGATGAGCCGAATCGTAAAATCAAAAAATTTGAAATAGATGAGATGGAGGAGCTGGCACAAAAGTTGCGCAAGCTAGATTCTAAATTATCACATCCTCATAAATCCAAACATGACTAATACTCAATCAAAACACCTTCTCCCCGTTGGGTTCTACGATTTGCTTTTTGACGAAGCAGAAAAGAATCATCAAAATATCAATTTGGTTTTGCAGGTATTTTTTGATGCGAAATATCGCTTAATCAAAACGCCATTGGTGGAATTTGAAGAAAATTTTTCTCACTCTGAAATCAGAAATTCCCTCCGTACAACTGACGTTATTTCCGGCAAAAATCTGATTTTACGTAATGACATCACGCCGCAAATTTCGCGTTTGTTGGCGACTAGGCTTAAAGATGAAAAATTGCCGCTGAAGCTTTGCTATGTTGGCGATGTGCTTTGTGCTAAAAGTGAAGAAATTTATTCTAATCGTCAACAAACTCAGGCCGGGCTTGAGATTATTGGTTGCGACTTCGAACAATCAAATTTTGAAATTGTGGAAGTTGTGCTTGGTGCTTTAAAAAAACTCACGGTTAAAAATTTATTAATCGAATTTTCTTTGCCGGATTTTTTAGATATTTTTCTAGATGAAATTGCCACAGAAAATAAAGATGAATTGCGCGAAGCGATAATGAAAAAAAATATTTCTCTGATTAGAAGTTTGGCTGGAAGTTATGCTGGAATAATCAATGAAATAGTGCTATCGAACAACAATCTGCAGGAGCTAACCTCGAAAATATCTGCACAAATAAAATCAGAAAAAATCCTCTCGCAGCTAAAAAAAGCGCAAAAAATTTCTGAGTTTTTCTCAAGTAAAAACTTTTCCGATATCGAGTTGCGTTTTGATTTATTTGGCGATCACGAAGCTTCTTACCATCACGAAATTTCCTTCGATATTTTTTGCAAAAATTTCTCTTATCCAATCGCGCGTGGCGGCAGATATAAAATCAACAATATCAACGCTGTCGGTGCCACGATTTATATGAATACTCTCTAAAAGTTTTTGTAGATTTTTATAGACCAACCAAATTCCGAGCAAAATTTCCCGCATCAAATTCCTGCAAATCTTCGATCTTTTCTCCGACGCCAATAGCATAAATCGGCTTATTAAACTTCTTCGCTAAAGCCAAAATAATTCCACCTTTTGATGTGCCATCAAGCTTGGTAATTATTAGACCGCTGATCCCAACAATCTGATTAAAAATTTCCATTTGTGATTTGGCATTTTGTCCGGTTGTGGCATCGAGAATTAAAAGATTTTCATGCGGCGCGCTGACATCAATTTTTTTCAAAACCGCATTAATTTTTTTCAATTCATCCATCAAATGCTGCTTGTTTTGTAGCCTACCCGCGGTGTCGATTAGCAATACATCAAAGTTATTTTTTTTGGCAAAATCTAACGCGCGATAAGCAACCGAAGCCGGATCATCATTTTCTTTTTGTGGTAAAATAATTTCGCAGCCAACTCTTTTTGCCCAAATTTCTAACTGTTGTGCAGCGCCGGCTCTAAAGGTGTCGCAAGCTGCGATCAATATTTTTTGATTTTGATTTTTTAGGTTGGAAGCAACTTTTCCGATGGTAGTTGTTTTGCCGGCGCCATTAACTCCGTTAAAAATTACTACGTGAGGCTTTGCCGACGAGACTAGATTCAGAGAGGCTTGGCAAGGTTTTAATATTTTTTCAATTTCAGCAGCTAGAAATTTTTTGATCTCACTTCCATCAATATTTTTTTCGAAATGCGCCGCTCTTAAACGAGCAATAATTTCTGCAGCAACCTCAAATCCAACATCATTAGCAAGCAGCGTATCTTCTAGCTCCTCAAGCGTAGCAGCATCAAGTTTTTTATGAGTAAAAATTTGTGAAATTGCTTGAGAAATTTTACTTGATTCAAGAGCAATTTTTGATTTAGAAAAAAACTTAAACATCACATCAGTCTAATTTTTAAGATAATTCTCGGGATTAATTGCATCGCGTCCTTTGCGTAATCCAAAATAAAGTTGCGGCGAGTTAACATTGCCGCTTGCGCCAACCGTGCCGATTCTTTGACCCTTGTCAACTTTTTGTCCGCGCTTCACCAAACTATCTTTCAAATGCGCGTAAGCTGTAATCCAACCGCCAGAATGTTTGACAATAATCAAATTTCCGTAACCTTTTAATTCATTGCCGACATAGGCTACATTGCCGTCCTCAGAGGCTTTAACCACTTCGCCTTCTTTGGCAGAAATATTGATGCCATCATTATAAAGCCCGCCGCTTTTTGGTCCGAATTTTGAAATTACACTGCCATGCACTGGCCAAGAAAAGTGATTTAATCTATCTAATGTGCGCTCAACAAATCCTTGATCTCCGCCATCTTTTTTCTCTTCAATCTTGGCAACTTTTTTCTCTTCTGTTATCGGTTTAGAATTTTTTTCACTCTCAGATTTTGCAACTTTGATCTGCTCTCCAACCTTGATTCCGTAAGGCGCCTGCAAGCTATTTATTTCAATAATTTGATTAAGCTGCATGTTATATTGGCGAGAAATCGAATAAAGCGTATCACCAATTTTAACTTGGTGATAATCGGGAGTTGGAATTGTTAAACGGCTTCCATTCTTCAGGATGTAAGGTGGGGCAAGATTATTTTCTTTGATCAAATCACGCAAAGTGATATTATTTTTTTTGGAAATCGAATAAAGCGTATCGCCAGCACCAACCGTTATCTGGCGCTCACCAACTTTGTTTGATGATTTTTTTTCTTCAGAATTGCTACGCGAAACCTCGCGATATTTTTCTTTATTGGCTTGACCTCTCTTGTCGTAAACAACCTTACTGTGATTCACCACTATTGCAGATTTTTGTGTGCAAGCAAAAGCAGCGAGCAGTGCAAATATTGCAAAAATTTTGAACAAGGATTTCATTTTAAAATAACGACTTGATTGTTTTTCTGGGCAATGATTCATGCAAATTAACAAACTCAACGAAAATTTATGCAATTTTTTTCTCAAGTAAGTAGCGAAATGCAAATTTTTCTAATTGCAATTTTGGCTTTGATCCTAGGTAGTTTTTTTAGCTTGATTACTCATCGCCTCTTCAATAATCAGCCGATTGTTTTTACGCGCTCGAAATGCACCAATTGTGGCTGCATACTAAAAATTATAAATCTTATTCCACTTTTTTCTTGGCTGTTTCAGAGAGGAAAGTGTGGCGAATGTAAGTGTAAAATTTCTTGGCGTTATCCGCTGATCGAACTGGCTTTCCTAATTTCCTTTTTGGTGATTTATTTTGTTTTGGGTCGTGAATTAAACATTAAAATGTTGCTCCATTTTGCTATTGCCAGCACTTTGATTGTGATGTGTATTGTTGATCTCGAGCATTATTTTATTCCCAATGTATCGCAATATCTTTTAGCGATTTTTGTGGCGCTATTGCTAATTTCACAAGGTGGCTCCAATGCAGTACTAACAAATCTCAAAGCTGCTTTTATTTTTACTTTATTCAGCGTCGCACTCTGGGCATTTTTTTATTTTATCGCTAAAATTGATGCTCTCGGTATTGATGATATAAAATTTTTCTTCATTGCCGGCTTGATGCTCGGCATGAAAGATTTTCTCACCTTTATGATTTTAAGCGGATTTTTTGGGATGATTTTTGGAGCTTTGTGGCAGAAGTTAAAAAAGGATGAAAATTTCCCCTTCGCGCCCGCCATCTGTCTTGCGAGCTTTGTTTGCTTGTTGCTTGATAAGAAAATAAATCCGGTGGATCTGATGGGGTCGCTGTTATTCCAAGGCTTTTAAAATATTTTTGCGATGCGAAAAGTTGTTGAATTTTTTATCTTCCAGCAAAAATTTTTCTAAAAAAAATCCGCTTAATTTTAATCCATCAAGCAAGTGATGCTTGTCGTAGGTAGCTTCGTTTTCGAGAAGAAAATTTGGTAGTTTCAGCAGTTTATTTTCATAAGGTTTTCCCGCCTCAAAAGAAACTGCTCGCGCTGATTTTGGTGAAACAAAAGCTAGATTAACTCGACTGTTGGTAACCACGCAGCAGCTAAGATCGACGCCATATCCGAGAGATTCCAAAATATCTAATTCCAACTTTACATAGTAAGCAATGACATCCCAGTCGGAGGTTTTTTCAGCAGTAACTTTTTGTAAAAAGCTGTGAAGTTTTTCGAATAAATCCTGGTGATTTTCGCGTTCCAAAAAAAACTCGTTTAGTAAGTAAAATAAAGAGTTGGAACATTCCAATTTAGTGCGTTCAAAAATGATTTTTGAGCAGAATGATTCGACTAAATCAATTGCGGCAAAACTGCCCAAATTTTCCTCAAGACGTGAAAAAAATTCAAAAGAAACCATATTGCCAATTTGATAAATAGCGGCGCTCTTGCTCGATCTAGCGAACTTCACGAAGCCGCTATAAATGCCGTGCTGGCGCGAAAAAATTTTGACGATCAAAGAATTTTCGCCATATTTTCGCGCATCAATAATAATTCCTTCGTCGCTGAATTTCATTTATTTCAGAATTATTTTTTCACTTCTCAAAATCTTCCTAATTTCGCGATCGAAATCCGAAACATAATTTTTATCTCGTTCTTTGCGATATTTTTCAAACTCTGTAAGTGCTTTTTCTTCGGCATTTTTTGCACTAACTTTTCCCGCTGAATGCAGCAGATTTTTTTCCGAAATTGTCAAAAATTCATCCAGCTTTTTTATCCAATCTTGCATTTTCATTAAGCGGCCTCTTTTTGAACTATCCGGAAATTCCGGATAGTTGAATTTTCATCCAACTCCCGCTCTGCGTAAATATTCGCTAGATGTTCATTAGCGGTTCGCACATCAACATCAAAAAGCTCGGCGATTAATTTTTGAGTTAGCCAAACATTTTCATCTTCGATTCTGACGCAAATTTTTTGGTCATTGCCAAGAGGTTGGAAGATCGAGATTTGAGGTTTTGGGGTTGCTTTTTTCATGTTGTGTGGGTTTTAAAATTATCTGATTTTAAAAATTCCAAAGCCGCTTGGGAGCTTTCAAACACTTGCTTGTCTGGCAGCTGATTACGAAACCAAGTCATTTGTCTTTTAGCATAATTGCGAGTTTTCTGCGTGGCAATTTCAAGCATTTTTTCGTAAGAAATTTCATCGTTTAAAAATAAACAAATTTCTTCAAAGCCTAGAGTTTTGGTGATTTGCCAGTCTCTTTGCGGCTTTAATTTTAAAAGCTCGCCTACTTCATCAAGAGCGCCGGCTTTTAGCATTTTCTCAAAACGCGAATTACAATTTTCATAAAGTTTTCGGCGCTCCAAATCGATATTAATATGGGTGAATTTTGCTGACGGAAAAATCTTTTCCTGCGGCTGTTGTTGCCAAAATGAAATGGGCTGACCGGTTTGTCGCAAGATTTCGCAGGCTCGCAGTAATCTTTGTCTATCAATTATTTTTTTTGTGCCGAATTTTTTTTGGAATTCCTCGTGACCGATTTTGTCATATAATTCCTGTGCGGCTTTGCTATTTTCTTCAGAAACTTCCGGCATTTTGGAGATGCCGTCAACTAGCTTGGATACATACATTCCGCTGCCTCCGACAATTACCGGCAATTTTTTTTCTGCCCAAATTTGGGTGACAATATTTTTGACTAAGCCAAGCCAAGAGCCAACTGATGAGCTTTCGTGGGGTTTTAGATGTGAATATAAATGATGCGGAATTTTTTTTCGCTCTTCTTTAGTGGGCTGTGAAGACAGTATTGGCAAGCCTTCGTAGATTTGTAGTGAATCAGCATTTATGATGGCGATATCTTCATAATTACCAAATTCCAAAGCCAAATTTGATTTTCCGCAAGCGGTGGCGCCTGAAATTATGAGGATGTTTTCAGACATTTTAACAGATTTTTTAAATCATCGGGAAGAGGAATTTCAAAAAACATTTCCTGATTAGATCTCGGATGAACGAAGCTGATTTTGTAAGAGTGTAGCGCTTGTCGGGGAAAATTTTCGATCAAATCTTTTCTTTTAGGATCAAGATCTTTTGGGGTTAATTTCCGACAAGATCCGTAAGTTGAATCACCAAGAATCGAATGTTTCATCGATTCCATGTGAACACGAATTTGATGAGTTCGTCCGGTGTCTAAATTGCATTCAACTAAACTGATAAATCCATTTAAAAAAACTTCTTTAGTTTCGTAATTAGTGATGGCGTTGCGACCGGCGGTTTTTACGGCTTTCATCTTGAGGCGATTGACCCTGGAGCGTGCGATATTTTTATCGATGCGGCCTTTTTTTGGATTTAAAATTCCGTAAATAAAGGCGAGATAACTTCTTTTAACGTCACGATTTTTTAGATCTTCGCTAAGTGCCTGATGAATAAAATCATTTTTTGCAACTAGCATGAGGCCAGTGGTATCCTTGTCCAAACGATGCACGATGCCGGGACGAAATTCGCCGTTGATCGAAGATAATTTATTTTGGTGAGTGAATAAAAGTCCGTTTACTAAAGTGTTGTCAGAATTGCCGGAGCCGGGATGAACAGTGAGCCCCGCCGGTTTGTTAATCACCAATAAATCCTCATCTTCAAAAACAATATCGAAGGCAATTTCCTTAGCTTCTAAATGTGAAGGTTTTGGCGCAGGAATCGAAACAAAAACTTTTCCGCCCAATCTGACTTTTTGCGCTGAGTTCTTGAAGGGTTGATTTTGCTCGTTTAAAACCAGTTTTTCCTCGATGAGTTCTTGAATTTTGCTGCGAGTGATTTCCAGTAATTTGATCGTCAAAAATTTATCGATACGCATCCGATCTTCATTTTCTGCAACTTCGAATTCGAATTTTTTCATGGTTTTTAATCTGTTTTTTTGGACAAGAATTGCCCAATTATTTTTGTTTAATTTTAAGTCTAATAACGCTTAAAAAAACCAAGTATCAATCGGGTCACCCACTATTGTCACCCCGCACTTGTTGCGGGGTCCATCGCACTACAAATGCGGTTTTGCGCTTGTGACGAGATGGACCCCGCAACAAGTGCGGGGTGACACCGAGTGCAGGTTTTTAAATGTTATTAGGGTCAATTTTATTTTCGATGGCCTCGAGATGTCTCTCTGCCTCAGATTTTAGAATTTGATTTATTTCTTTGTCCTCACTTGCTCGCAATAATTTAATTTTTTTATCCAGATCATCCTCCTCTTCAATCGCTTTCCCCTTGGCTCCAGCAATCATAATCTCAAGAGAGCACACTACATTTTTGGCGATATATTCAATAAATTTTTTAATCTCACCACTGTCTGAATAACGCAGTGCTAAAAAATAATTTTCCTTATCCTCACTTTTTATGATTGCAGGCGGGAAGCCGAATTGCATTAAAATGAAATTCATCAAAATCCGCGCGATCCTGCCATTGCCATCATCGAAAGGATGAATTCTAACAAATTCGTAATGAAAAATTGCTGCCAAGACGATAGGGTTTAAATCTTTTTGCCCTTTTTGTTTTTGATATTCGTCCAGCAAATCTTTCATTTTTGCCGCCACTTCAAAGGGCTCGGCAAAATAAAAAATTTCTCCCGTTTTTGTTTTTACGTGGTTTGGCGATGTTTTATATTGGCCAATTTTGATTAATTTTTTGGTCGCTTTTCCATCTGGTGTGACGCCGTCAACTTCGTAAGGTTCTTTTAGAAGTAGAGTGTGAATTTCACGAATAAAATTTTCACTCAAAGGGCGGTCTTGCTTCACAACTTCTTCAACTATTTTGATTGCTTCATCATGTCCTTTGATTTCGAGCGAATCTTTTAAAGGCTTGCCACCAGCGGTTATGCCATGCATCAAAAGCATTTTGGTTTCACCAAAAGTTAGGGAATTGCCTTCCAAATGATTTGAGTGATAGTTCCAATCAAGACGAAATTTTTGCATAATTTTCGCTTCTTGAGTAGCAGAAATTGGGCGCAATTCGTCGAGTTGTTTTTTTAATTCTAGTGCGCGATTTAAGTGACTCATAAATTATTTTTTTGAGATTGTTATTTCTCTCTCCTCTTCCTTGCCAATAGTTTTTATCTCAATTTCGTAATAGTTTTTTTTCAGAAAATCAGCAGCAATTTCTGGCCATTCGATTAGAGAAATTCCATTTTTTAAAGCGTCAAAGAAGCCAATATTTTCAAGTTCCTGCGCTGATTTTAAACGATATAAATCAAAGTGAAAAATTTCACCTTTTTTTGTTTGGTAAGAATAAACGAGATTAAAAGTAGGACTCAAGATTTCCTGCTCTTTTTCTTGTAGAGAATTAATAAAATTTTTAGCAAAAAATGTTTTCCCCGCGCCCAAAGTTCCTTTCAAACCAAAGATATCGCCAACTTGCGCTGAAGCTGCGATTTCTCTGGCCAAATCCGCCATTTCTTTTTTGGAATTAACAATAATTTTTTTCACACTAAATCAAAAGTGGTTTCGATTGGAACATGATCCGAAGGCTGAGTTTCACTTCTAAAATCACGATAAATTTTCATCGATTTAATATGTGATTTTAAACTCGGCGTTGCCCAAATATGATCAAGTCTGCGGCCTTTATTAGCAACGAGAGGATCTTTAGCGCGATAACTCCACCAGCTGTAAAGTTTTTCATTTTCGGAAACGAAGTGACGATGAGTGTCAATAAAATTTAAACTCTGCTGCAAGCGCGACATTTTTTCCACTTCGATTGGCGTGTGCGAAACAATTTTTAAAAGTTGTTTATGTGACCACACGTCATGCTCAAGTGGTGCAATATTCATGTCACCTAAAATGATCAGATTTTTGTTTTTTTGTGGTGTGAAATAATCAGACATCCAATCGATAAATTTTAACTTGTGGTCGAATTTTGAATTCAGCGCAACATCAGGAATATCGCCACCCGCCGGCACATAGAAATTATGTAATTCCACTTCGCCAATTTTGGTTTTTATTGTCGCAGAAATGTGGCGTTTATGACCATAATTTAGCACATCAATTTTCTCAATTTTGGTGAGAGGAAATTTTGAAAAAATTGCCACGCCATTGTAAGATTTTTCGCCGGAAAATTCGACGTGATCAAAACCAAGAGCCTTCACTGCAAGCAATGGAAATTCTGGATCGGAGACTTTTATTTCCTGCAAACAAATCACGTCAGGATTATTTTCGCTGACGAATTTTTTTAGCAGCGGCAAACGCAAACGTAGTGAATTGATGTTCCAAGAAATTATTTTCATTACTTGTTTTCTAACCTAGGAAACACGCCCTTCGGCTCGTTGATTTGATGTCCTGATTTTAGTGAATCATTCAATGCAGCAAAATTTCTTTTCGACTCATTAATATTCAAAATATCGAGCAATTTATTTGCTGAATTTGGCAGGAAAGGTAAAAGTAAAATCGCGATTAAACGGACAGATTCTGCGGCTTCGTGAAGTGATGCATTCATCTCAGAAATTTTTCCTTCCTTCTTCAAATTCCACGGTGCGGCATCGTTAAATCTTTTATTGATGAGAGTCGCGAATTCAAGAATGGCTTGGATCGCGCGGTCATAAGAAAAATCCTTCATTGTGGCAAAAACATTTTCTATGTAAGGCTCAATCAAGGCTTTCACATGCTCTTCACCTTGAGGAATTTTAGCGTCACAATTTTTGTGAATCATCGAGAGGCTGCGCTGGGCAAGGTTTCCCAAGTTATTTGCTAATTCAGCATTGATGCGGGTAAGAAAATTTCCGCGCGAATAATCGCCGTCATTTCCGAAGGGAACTTCGCGTAATAAAAAATAACGGAAATAATCGAGAGCGGTGTCGTGAGGGCATCCAAGCGACTCCAACCATTCTAATTCTTTTAGTGGATCAATAACATTGCCCAAAGATTTGGAAATTTTTTGGCCCGAATTTGTCCACCAACCATGGGCATAAATTTGGTAAGGAATATTAATATTCGCCGCCATCAAAAAGGCAGGCCAATAAACTGCGTGAAAGCGCACAATATCTTTGCCAACCATGTGAATTGGTGATTCATTACCATCGATCCAAAATTTTTGATAAAGCTCAGAATTTTCATCAGAAAATTCGAGAGCGGAAAGATAATTTACCAAGGCATCAAGCCAAACATACATCACGTGTTTTTCATCACCCGGAACCGGAATTCCCCAAGAAAAAGAAGTGCGCGAAATTGATAAATCTTTCAAGCCGCCTTTGACGAAAGACAAAACTTCATTGTAACGTGATTGTGGGCGAATGAAGTCTGGAGCGGCTTCGTAAAGGGTTAGCAATCTCTCTTGAAAAGCTGAAAGTTTGAAAAAATAACTTTCTTCCTTGTGCCAAGAAACTTCTGCGCCAGTCGGTGCTTTGCCGTCAACTAATTCATCTTCATTGTAAAAAGCTTCGTCGCGCAAAGCGTACCAGCCCTCGTAAATGCTTTTGTAAATCCAGCCGTTTTTTTCTAAAATTTTCCAAAATTTCTGGGCAGTTTTTTTGTGACGCTCGGAGGTGGTTCTGATAAAATCATCATTGGATAATTCCAGTGTTTGAGCAAGTTCGCGGAATTTTTGTGAAACTTCATCGCAAAATTCTTGCGGTTTTTTTCCGCGAGCTAGAGCAGATTTTTCGACCTTTTGTCCATGCTCATCAGTGCCGGTTAGAAAAAAAACATCACAGCCTTCCAGTCTTTTAAATCGCGCCTTGACGTCACATGCAATTGAGGTGTAGGCATGGCCAATATGAGGCACATCATTGACGTAATAAATTGGGGAAGTGATGTAAAAATTCTTTGAACTCATTGTTTTTTGATTTGTGATTCTTAATTTCTGCACCCTTAATATTCAGGGTCTAAAACGATTTTTCAAACTATTTTCCAATGTCCTTCACACAAAAACTTAACGGCATCGTAACCAAATTTAACGAGCTTGAAAAAAAGCTGCTTGATCCTTCTGGTTTGGGTCAAACTTTTGCTAAAATTTCGAAAGAACATTCCGACATGACGCCAATCGTGGCGCTGATTGAAGAATATCGCCAAGCGCAAAAAGAAATGGCGGATATTGATGAAATGTTGCTTAGTGCAGATGACAAGGAAATGCGTGATATGATGGAAGCTGAGCGTTTTGATTTGTCAAAAAAAGTTCCGGAAATTGAGCAGCAAATTAAACTTTCGCTTTTGCCTAGAGATGCTGCGGATGAAAAAAACGCCATCCTCGAAGTGCGCGCAGGAACCGGCGGCGAAGAGGCGGCGCTCTTTGCTTACAAGCTTTTTGCGATGTATCAAAAATATGCTGAGAAGAGAAAATGGAAATTCGAAATTCTCTCAATTTCTGATACCGGACTTGGTGGTTACAAAGATGCTTCGGCCTCAATTTCTGGCCGCGGAGTTTTCGCGCGCATGAAATTTGAATCGGGTGCGCATCGTGTTCAGCGTGTTCCAGAAACTGAAAATCAAGGTCGTGTGCACACTTCTGCAGCAACGGTTGCGGTACTTCCTGAAGCGGAAGAAGTTGACATTAAAATCGAAGAAAAAGATTTGCGAATTGACGTGTTTCGTTCATCTGGTCCTGGTGGACAATCGGTTAATACGACAGACTCGGCAGTGCGAATTACTCACGTTCCAACTGGCGTTGTAGTTTCGATGCAAGATGAAAAATCGCAGATTAAAAATCGTGAAAAAGCGATGAAGGTTTTGCGTGCTAGAATTTACGATGCGGAGCGTGCGAGAATTGATAAAGAGCGTGCTGCAGATCGTAAAGAACAAGTGGGAAGTGGCGACAGATCTGAGCGCATACGCACTTACAATTTTCCACAAAGCCGAGTGACTGATCACAGAATTAATCACACCAGCTACAGAATTGACGAGATTATGCTTGGTGAATTAGATGAATTTATTGATGCGTTGATTGCAGATGATCAGGCAAGAAAACTTACTGATACGCTTGATTAAGAATTCTGCTTTATGTTTTTTGGGCCCCGTCATGCGACGGGGTGACAATTTTTAGAGATGCCCTTATTTTGTCACCCCGTCGCATGACGGGGTACAGAAGCTACAAATCAATTCCAACTTTCAAATCACCGTCATCAAGTTTGTTTTCAAAAGTGAACTTTGCGGTGATTTTTTCATCTGAAGTGCATTTCAAATCATCGGCCAAAACTTGTTCCTTGATGTAATTTTCAAAAGTTTTTGCTACTTCCAAAATGCGTGAATTTGTTGAAGAAATTTGTAATTTGATGTGATCGGTGATTTTTAAATCTGCATCTTTTCTGTTTTGTTGCACAGCGCGAACGATGTCGCGGGCGATGCCTTCATCTTCTAAATCTTTGGTAATTTCAATATCAAGCGAAACCAAGTAATCATTGGTTGTAAGTGCTGCAACGGCGAATTTTTTTTCGTCGATATTTTTCGTCGCGAGTTTAATTTCAAATTCATCATCAAACAAATTTAAGCCGGCGATTTCGATTTCACGATCGGAGATTTTTTTCCAATTTCCTTCTTTTGCAGCAAGAGTAATTTCCTTAATTTTCGGGCCATATTTAGCGCCGATTTTTTTGAAATTTATCTGCAATTTTAATTCAGCTAATTCAGAAATTTCTTCTTTGACCAAGATTGATTTTACGTTGATTTCATCAGCAATAATTTCAGTGAAAGGTAAAATTCTTGCCGAATTTTTTCCGGTAACGGTGAGAGATTTTAACGGAAGACGAACGCGTAAATTTTTATTATCGCGAATGGAAAGTGCCACTGAGCAAATGCTGCGAATCAAGTCCATATCTGTAACCAACGCTTTTTCATCAAGCAAAAAAGAAGTGTCAGGGAAGTCTTGAAGATGAACTGAGTTTTTACGATTTATCATTTGAAATTAAACTAGTTCTCCGATTGCAAAAACTGTTTCGCCGGCATTTTCTAAAATGTTTTGTACTTCATCAGCGTCATTCTTTTCGACCACCAAAACCATGCCGATTCCGCAATTGAAAGTGCGATGCATTTCTTCGTCAGTGACATTTCCTAGCTCTTGCAAGAAATCAAAAATTTGCGGACGTTTCCAAGATTTGTAATTTATTTTTGGCGTTGTTCCTTTGCTTAAAACTCGTGGAAGATTTTCTGTGAGTCCGCCGCCGGTAATGTGTGACAAGGCTTTTACTTTTCCACTTTTCAATGCCTCTAAACAAGATTTTACGTAAATTTTTGTCGGAGTCAAAAGTGCTTCGCCGATAGTTTTCCCGTCAAAAGCTGGATCAGAAAAATCGCAAGAATTTTTTTCTAAAATATAACGCGCGAGTGAATAGCCATTGGAGTGAACACCGCTTGAAGCCAATCCTAGCAAGACATCGCCCGCTTTTGTTTCTCTCGGTAAAATTTGATCGCGCTCAACGGCGCCAACTGCAAAGCCGGCTAAATCATAATCTCCTGCCGAATACATTCCGGGCATTTCGGCGGTTTCGCCACCGATTAAAGCACAGCCAGCAAGCTTGCAACCATCCGCTATTCCTTTGATGACTTGGCTCGCGACTTCAACATCAAGTTTTGAACAAGCAAAATAATCGAGAAAAAAAAGCGGTTCCGCGCCTTGAACAACAAGGTCATTTACCGACATCGCAACTAGATCAATTCCGATGGTATCATGCTTACCAACCTCGATTGCGACCTTGAGTTTAGTGCCTACACCGTCAGTTGAAGAAACTAAAACCGGATCTTTGAAGTTGCATTTTTTCAAATCAAAAAGCGCGCCGAAGCCGCCTAAATCAGAATCAGCGCCGATGCGTTTTGTTGCTTTTGCGAATGGCTTGATGCGATTAACTAATTCATTTCCAGCATCGATATCAACGCCGGCAGATTTATAATTTAGAGATTGTTTTACGGACATTTTTCTTGCGATTTAAAAGCTGATAGTAATCTTTCAGAGGCGAGCTCTGCTGTAGGTTCGCGAACTATTTCATCCACTTTTAGATATGTCGAGAATTTTTTCGTTCTTTTTAGTTTTTTTTATTACTTTTTCACTGAATTCTTTTGCTGCCGAAAGCGATCCCTATGTGATTGAAAATGTTCCGGTAAATGTCACCAGCAAATCACCAAGCGCTTCGCGAATTATAGCAACTGCAACTGCTCATCGCGACGCTTTTTTTGTTCTTCTAGCTCGTCTAAATCTCGCCACAAATGTTGCTGATAATGTTAGTGATGAAGAAATTTCTGACATGGTGCGTTCCGAACATATCGATAATGAAAAGCTCGTCGGCAATAATTATTCGGCAGTTTTTAATATTACTTTTGCCAAGGATTTTGTTGATCATATTTTATCACAAAAAAATTCTAAAAAAGAAGAGGTGAAGAAAGTCAGCGAGCCACAACAGCAAAGCTATTTGGTGATTCCAGTAAAATTGATGCAGAAAAAAGCTTTAATTTGGGAAGAAAATAATGATTGGAAAAAATCTGTCGAAACATTCCTCAGTCAAAATCCAAATTTGAAATTTATTTCTCCGCAAGCTGATGTTGATAATATCGCAACTTTAAGTATCGAAGATCTGGCTAAAGTTCACTATGCCAGCTTGGATCCAATGATTTCGCGCTACAAAGCTAGCGCAGCTTATTTATTATTTTTCTCGCTCGATGAGCTGAATAAAAAAATTACCGTCGACATTTCTTACATTCGCAAAATGCAAAAAAAGCAGATGAAATTGAGTTTTGTAAATATTGAGGGACTTAGTAAAGAAACCACCATGATCAGAGTTGCAGAAAAAACTCTTAATTACATCGCCAAGTTACAAGTAAGTGAGTCCACTGGCTTGAGCTTTATGCCGATTCGTTTGCAAATTCCGATCACCACAATGGGCAATTATTTGATGATCAAAAATAAAATCGAAAATAGTAATTTGGTTAATGCTCTCAATATCGAGTCAATCTCGCGAGACTATGCCTTTGTTAATGTGGGCTATGTTAATTCTGATGTGGAGATCGCCGAAGCTTTCGCAAAAATTGGTTTAGTTCTAACTAAAAAAGGTGACGATTTTTATCTTATCAACAGCAATTAATCAGGCGAGAGACTATGAAAACAAAGGATAAAATCATTATTGCGACAATTGTTTTAATCCTATTTGGTTGGTTGCTTTATTTAGTCAAATCGGTGTTAACGCCATTTATTTTTTCTTTAGTTGTTGCTTATCTTTTAAATCCGCTGGTTGGTTATTTAAGCAGTAAATACAAGCTTTCGCGACTCACAGCAACAGCGCTGATAATCGGATTATTTTTTATAATTTTAGCTGTTGTTAGCCTCACAGTATTTCCAATAATCTACTCACAATTTACTGCTTTAATCGACATCTTGCCCTCCTATTTTCAAATCTTGATTGATGATTTTTATCCAAAAGTAACAACTAAGTTGAACGAGTTTGGAGTAGCTCTACACACCGACTTAAGTCATCTGATCAATCAAGAAAAAATCAATGCGCAATTGCTCGATCTTTCGCAAGAAGTTTTGAAAAATGCTCTAAGCTCTTCCTTCACTTTAATCAATATTATTTCGGTAATTTTTATCACGCCGATTTTGATTTTTTATCTACTCAAAGATTGGGATATTTTTATTGCCAAGCTCCACACTTACTTGCCACGCAGCGTTTCAAATTCGATGGAAGATTTAATTAAAGAAATGGACAAAACCTTGTCGGGCTACATTCGCGGACAGATAAATGTTTGTTTAATTATTGCCTCGGCCTATGCGATTTTTCTAAATTTGACCGGACTAAATTTCGGATTTTTAATTGGTTTGTTAACCGGGTTATTTTGTTTCATTCCTTACGTGGCAATGCTTTGCGGCATTACGGCGGCAGTGATAGTGGGATTATTCCAATGGGGTTTTGATCTTGGACATATCCTGGTAGTTTCATCAGTTTTCATTTCCATTAATCTCATCGAATCAAATTTTTTGGTACCAAAATTAATTGGATCGAAAGTTGGTTTGCATCCAGTTTGGGTAATTTTTGGTTTATTTTTCTTCGGAGCGCTTTTCGGATTTATTGGCGTTCTGCTCGCTCTACCATTGAGTGCAATTTCTGGTGTATTGCTAAGATTCATTGCACTTCGTTACAAAAAACGATTCACTTAAAATGATAAATAATATTGCAAGAGAGGTGGCAAAAATTGCTGAGGAGCTCGGCGTTGATCGCAAAAGATCAATCGGTGAAGTGGCGGAGGAATTGAAGGTGAAGTCTCACGTCATCAGATTTTGGGAAGATAATTTTTTGCAGATTAAACCAGAAATCGGTGCCGGTGGTCGACGCTATTATTACAATAAACAGCTAAAAATTTTACGTCGTATCAAAAAATTTCTGTACGAAGAAGGCTACACAATTGCTGGCTTAAAGAAACTTCTCAGTAGAAAAAAACAGGATGAGAATCGCGAAGAAGATTTGCAGACAATTATTGCTGAAGATAATTTTTTGATTGGTAATTCAGAAGAGTTCAAGCAAAAGCCACGACGTATCGAGATCGATGATTTTATTTTCACTCCGCAAAAGACCGAAATTAAAAAAGCGCCGAAAAAAATTGAATTAGGAAGTAAAGTTGAAGGAAGCGCCAAGTTGATGGATTTCGCAAATCTTGAAATTCCGATGATTGATCTAAAAATAAAAAACAAAGTTGAGAAACATCTAAAGAGTGCGAAACTGAATTTGCAGAAGTTGAAGATTTTGAACGGGAAGTTGTAGCGCGGTAATCATTTTTTCTTTTTCAGC
>CAMCMF010000013.1 GCA_945875865.1 Rhizobium sp. Q54 | reverse complement strand
AAGAAACCACAAAAAATATCAAATTTATTGCTAAATTAGGTGATAAAAATGAGTTTCCCCCCAACTGAATTTTTTATTCACAAGTTCGGAATTAAAAAATCTCTGGGATCAAAATTTACTTGGGTAAATTTGGATTTTTAGAGGTTGCCTTATCGACGCCACTACTATTAGAAGAAGCTATCTTATCTGAAGAAGGAGTATCTGAACTATTTTTTAATTGATCGGCTCTAATAGCTGAAGAATTTGCAGTTCTATCCCCTTCATTATCTCCTTTAACTCCCTTAATCGATCGACCAGAACTACTGACATCTCGCATATTGCTTTTTATCCCTCCAATCACCTTCCTACCAAGAGTTCCGCCATGTTTCTTGATAGCGCGCACAGCACGACCCTGTACTGCAGAAGCCATACCAAAAGCCTTGCCAGCCATTGCTGAGGTTGAAGATCCCCAATCTGATTTCAACTCTGCCCCACCCACTAATTTTGCCGCAAATCCCGTCATCTTATCCAGGAAGCTGCTAAATATAAACATGATAAAGGCAGATTTGATAATGGTTTCAAGCTTAGCTGAATTCATTGATGTGAGAAGAGGAATACCTATGCCTAAAGCTTCGAAACCATCGAAAGTTTCAATGTCAGAAATTCTGAATATACAGTAGATGCTATCGTCATTGGCGAGACCGCTGCATGAAATTTTCTTCGGCGCCACTCTTCCTAAAGTATCGACCACAGTCTGACCGTTAACTATTATATTTGATCCAGTAAATGTTGCAGAGCCGAGGATCACAGCATCAAGCATACTTACTAAAATTCCCAGATAGGCAAAAAGAATCATCGGCTGCAAAGTGAAGCCCAGAATCTGCTTCCACCAACCAGTAAAAATACCCTCGGTTCTTTTGAAGAAAGCGCAGGTGATTGTTATCGGCGAAACATAGAGCAAAATTATCACGCTGGTTATCGACATGATAAAAATATGCATCGCCTTAATCGTCATCGAAATTAAGAAGAAGGCGAACACAAAGGCCGCCACAAAAAATATGATCCCCAGACCTCCAGTGAAAAATCCGCCTACAATCGCCATCAATAAATTTGGCACTGAGACTGCAGGCCCAAATCCCAGAGACATAGCAATTTTACAGTCCAGAGTATCCCAAATTCTTAGATATTCCTTGGTTGGTGGATATTGCGGATTTTGATATTTTGTGTCGGGATTACTGTCAGCATAGTTAAAACGTGGAAATTGGCAGCCATCAAGCTTGTCCAGCGGTTTGGCCTCATCAATTTTAAAGGTCAAATCCGATAAAAATCCGGAAGTGCCAAGAATCCCCTGCATAAAGCCAAATTGCCAGGCATCGCCAACCGCGAAATACATGATCAATCCTATTTTCAGTACATAGCCGATGAGAACTTTTTTGGTGATATAAGCACCCGGAACAGCAAGTAATATGGCAAAACCAAAAGCGATTATCGAGGCAGTTAAAGCTATTTTTATGACATCCTGTAGGTTATCTTGTATTCTGAGGAAAAAGGATTTTCCAGGTAAGTCTCCGCCTTTTTTGAATATATATCCACTGGCACAATTTTCATTGCCTGTTGGCTGTTCATCAGGATTGAGACATTGAGTATATCCCGCTTTATGTAGAAAAATATTTTCCATGGTTTCTTTGAAACATTGAACCATCGGAGAGGAGAAGCCGCGAGTGTTAATGGGAAGAAGTTGCGCAGTATAGCCATAAACATTTTGTGAATCTCCTTTGAGATCGCGACAGGCTTGGGCAATATAACCCTTATCCAGATTGGTAGTGTAGATGTAAGGCAAGATTGGTAGCTTCACGCAGTGATTCATGAACTGACAAAAGTTTTTTACTAATGTTTGGTCAGTCTCGCTATATTCTTTTGTTTCGGTTCCACCGCCAAGCAAGTGATTATAAGGACAAACAGAATAGGTTTTTACGCAGCCATAATTTTGCTCTTTCTTGCTGGAATAAGCATCGAAGACAATGTTATCGACAGTACATCTTGAACCAATTTCACAAAATTTATGATCGAAGGAAGAAAAGCTACCTTTGATTCCCGCAACGTCACTTTTATTTTGAATACAGACAGTATTTTGACTTCTATTTTTGCAGCAATCGTAAGCAATTTGCATCGCCGCTTGATCAGCTATATCAGCAGCCTTGGATAAAAAGCGATAACAAGCATAAACTGGAGCTTCACCAGGACCAGTCATGTAATAACGTTGATTACTTGTAGCGTAACCAAGAACTTCTCTTTTTCTTGTATTATTCCAAGTTGATGGGCTGGTACAAGCGGAATTGCCATTATCTTCAAACTCTACGCCACCGTAAATATATTCGCGGTAAGAAACATTCGCGATTGATCTAGAATCATTATCGACGCAATAGCCTCCAACATTTGGATTGCTAGCTCCTAGAAATAAATTCTCTAAACATAGGCGATGAGGACCTTTAACTTTTGTCCAAATGTTTTTTTCACCTTGCTGTTCCCAGCCAATCCAATTATGCCCACATATTCTGGCATTTTTATAAGTGGATTTTGCTAATTCCCATATGATTGCCAAAGCACCTATTGCTACCCCAATTGCAGTAAGAAAAACACCTAAAGCAACACAACATCTTCCCATATCAGCTCCAGCCTTTGCTGCTTCTACACATGGAGGTCCGACACCAAGCGTGGCAGCGCAGGCGCTAGTCAGAGTAGAAAATTCCATCGATCTTGCGCCACATTGAGTAACCTTATTCACCATCCTAATCGCCAAAGTTGGACTAGGATATGGCAGAGGAAAAGTCATATTATCTCTGACTTCTTCACTCGGACTGATAGCTAAACCAGTAGCATTAGTTGGTTTACATAAAGGCTTCATAGCAAGATCTGCCGCAAGCATCGTAGCTCCAACTCCAGCAATATAAGTGATACAAAAAGTGTTAGTTAATTCAAAATTAAAATCAATGTTATCGACTAGTAGTCCGTTAAATTCAATATTACCGAGCTCACATTTGTTACTACCAACATCAAAATTTACCCCATCTCTAGCTCCATCAAAGGCAGCATGGGCACTTTGAGACAAGAGCATGGAAGGGGCAACGAGAAAAAAGCACAGCGCAAACTTTGTAAATTTTGTGAATAAACTATCGCGTCTCATCAATAATTTTGATTATCTGATTAATTTCATGATTAGCCGTTTTGAAAGAGGTTCGATTAACGATCAAGTGAGAAGTGACATCAAGAATTTTTTCTAACTCAACCATATCATTCTCAATAAGAGTTTTTCCGCTACTTACTAAATCAACTATTACATCACAAAGATTGAGACTGGGAGCAATTTCGATTGAGCCGTTGAGCTTTATGATTTCAGCTTGCACGCCGAGAGTGGAAAAATATTTGCTGGCGATTGTGGGGTATTTTGTGGCGACACGGAGGTGGGAGTTAGTCGTAAGTCGTAAGTCGTAAGTCGTAAGTCTTTGATCTTTTTTGGTGGCGATTGAGAGGCGGCATTTGCCGATGCCGAGATCGAGGATTGGGAAAATTTCTTTTGAGGGGAATTCTTCTAGAACATCACGACCGCAAACTCCTAGATCGGCGCCACCAAATTTAACAAAAGTTGCGACGTCAAAACTGCGCACTTTTATTATTTCTAAATTTTCGCGATTGGTTTTAAAAATAATTTTTCGTGAAGATTCGTCAAAAAAATCCGACTCGGGAATGATGTCAGATTTTTTTAGCAAAGGATTTAATTCCTCAGAAATTCGCCCTTTCGGAACTGCAAAAAGAAATTTTTTCATGCTAGAAATCCTTATAATATCGCATTATCAAACCCATGCCATTTCTGGTATCAACGCTGGTTTTATAATCATTACGTAAATTTTTATAACCGGCTTGTAAAGTTAAGCGATCGAAGAAAGAAGTTTTGCCAAATTCATAACCAACAGACGCTTCCGATAAATTTTGATCATAACCATTAGCACCATATTGCAAATATTGATGGTTAGAATTTCCTACTAAAAAACTCCAATGCTCATCAAATTTTGTAATGAAATTCGCCGTGAAATATTTTTCGCTAAGATCACCATTGCCATTCAAATTTTTGGTTTCCACATATTCAAACAAACCATCGAGCAAGATTTTTTCGAAGATGGGACGCTGATAATTCATGTTTAAAACAACTGATTTTTGATCAGCAATTTTATTTTGCGCAAGCGCGCTAGCTCTTGGGTTCACCGCCAAATTCAAATAAGCAAAATGATAAGATAATTTTTCTTGCTGCGAGAACTTAAAATTAATATCAAGAGCGGCATTGTAAGATTGCAAAGATCTGGTGTCCCCCGGAGCGGCATCTGATTTGTGACCTGAATCTCTGCTCACCATCAAAGAATTATCGAGATTTTTGCGATCATTAGTAAAGGCGCTAAAACTAAAATTATATTGACCGGTTTTTTTAGCATCTCCCAAGCGATAAACTCCAGCAAATCCCAACTTTTCTATCTGACGATAATTATTGACTAAATCCTGAATCCATATGCCTCGATTCCATAGCCAAGCCTTGCCAAAATTGAGGTTAAATTTTCCGGCAATTAGGGCATATTTTTCATGATCCAAAACCAAATTTAATTCTTGAGCAATAACACCTATATTTTCGAAAGTGCGATCTCCACCACCTCTTGGATTATTATTTCTCGCCGCAACCTTTCCTCTATTATCGATACTCGTCACCAGCAAACGACTATTTATCGACAGCACATCATTGAGCTTAAATTTATTGATCAAACGCAGCTTGGCAACTGAATCCTTATACTCATCTTGGCGATTAGTTGTTTGATAATTGTCACTAAATTTTGTCTCAAAAATTAGTGTGGTTGATAGCTTTGTAGCAAATTTTTTTACCAAATGAGCGTCATCTTTTGTGGTTAAACCTTCAAGAGTACTTTGGTTTGCGTCATTGGCAAAAGCTTGCGAGAAGAGTAAAGTTAAAACTAAAAATAAGAAAACTTTTTTCATTGATTGACTATCTGTGAACTAGTGTGAAAAAGACCGCCTGAAGCCAGCATTCTCAACATTCTTAAAACTTTATGTCAGCAGCAATTCTAATCGCAATAAGTTTTTCTCTGGGATTTTTTGTGGAGAGTATCATTGGTTTTGGCGGAGGATTAATTGCTTATTCAATCCTGGTATTTTTTCTTGATTTCAAAGAAATGATTCTCACTGGATTTTATATCGGAACCATTTCAAGTGCTTATATTCTCTGCACCGATCATAAATCATTTGATAAAAAAACTTTCAAATCAGCAATTCCACTTTCCATCATCGGAACAATTTTTGGTGCATTTTTATTCGCCAAACTTTCTCCAGAAATTTTATCACTGATCTTTGGAATTTTGCTCACAGTTTTGGCAATAAAAATTATGTTTTTTGATTCATTTATTTTCCCAAAAATCTTCAAACAAAAATTAATTTTTATCGGCGGAATTGCTCAAGGCGCTTTTGGAATTGGCGGACCTTTTTGGGCCAATGCTCTAAAAAATGATTTTCAAAATAAGTCCGCTTTCCGCGCAACAATGGCAGCGCTTTTTGTCACTTTTAATCTCATTCGTTTTGTACAACTTTTCTTACAAGATCAGTTGCGCTTAGAATTTTTTATTAATATTTGGTGGACGATTATTCCGGTTTTTATCGCCATCAAATTAGGTCACCTGGTTCATCTAAAAATCAGCGAAAATCTTTTTAAAAAAGGCATCGCTATTATGACAATTTTTGCCGGTCTCAAATTTTTGAGCAAGGCTCTGTAGATTAAAAAAATTTTCTTCTTTTTTTAGAAAGAACTTTTAGAGTTTTCTTACCCCAAACTTTTTATTTTTCATGAAACTTATTCTAAAAATTTTCATCATTACAATCCTGATTTCTTGCAGTGCTTTCTCGAATTCTAAAAATTATAAAAACCCACTGATTTCTTCCGAATCCGCAGAAGAAATTTCATCAGAGTCTAAAGAAAAATCCGGCGATGAAAATGAAAATCTCCTTGCCAATATTGATTTCAACCGCGATCTAAAATTATCCAGACTTATCACTGTCGTAACCGATGCAAAAGAAAAGAGACTCGTAAAGTTTTCAGAAGAAGTTCCAACATCCCCACCAAATTCTTAGCAACCTAAAACATCAAAATTCGTTTTAAATTATTGCTAATCTCAATTCTAAATTCATGAAAAATATCCTTCACAATTTCCGTCACGATTTTCCTGCGAGTATCATCGTTTTTTTCGTTGCACTTCCACTTTGTCTTGGAATTGCCCTCGCTTCCGGCGCACCACTTTTTTCTGGAATAATTTCTGGAATAGTTGGCGGCGTAATTGTTGGATCAATTAGTGGTTCGCGCTTTGGTGTGAGTGGTCCAGCCGCAGGTTTAGCGGTAATTGTTTTAACCTATATTTCTACCCTCGGCTCATTCGAAAATTTTCTCGTTGCCGTAATTCTGGCGGGAATAATTCAACTAATAATGGGCATGATGCGACTTGGCGCCATCGCCCATTATTTTCCATCCTCAGTCATCAATGGAATGTTGGCAGGCATTGGCATCGTCATCATAATTAAACAAATTCCTCACGCGCTTGGTTATGACTCAATAGCAGTTGGTGATTTTGATGAATCTCTAGCTCAAAACAGCTTTACTAATCTACAAGAAGCAGCGTCTCATCTTACTCCAGCCGCAATTATCCTCACTATAATTTCGATGACGATGTTGATTTTATGGGAAACTCATTTTTCCAAAAAACATAAAATTTTTCGCATGCTTCAAGGTCCTTTGGCAGTAGTAATTCTAGGAATTATTTTGAGTAATTTTTTAGAATTAAAAGATCACCAAATCGTTCAGCTACCAATCGCTGGCAATATTGCAGAATTTTTTGGTCAATTTACTTTACCAAATTTTGAGCAACTAAAAAATTATGAAATTTACAGCATGGCTTTTGTGATAGCCTTAGTTGCCAGCATCGAAACTCTTTTGTCAGTTGAGGCTGTTGACAAACTAGACCCCCACAAGCATGTGACACCAACTAATCGTGAATTAAAAGCACAAGGCATCGGCAATATCATCTGTGGACTTATCGGTGGCTTGCCAGTGACGCAAGTGATTATAAGAAGCAGTGCCAATATTGCTTTCGGCGCTCACAGCAAACTTTCGACAATTCTTCATGGGGTTTTTCTTTTTATTGCCGTAATTGCGATTCCTAAAATCCTCAATATGATTCCACTGGCAAGTCTTGCCTGCGTACTTCTCTTCCTTGGCTATAAACTAGCAAAGCCTACTCTTTTTAGAAAAGCTTACGATTCTGGATTGCCAGAATTTATGCCTTTTATCGCCACTATTTTAGGCATGATTACTTTTGATTTGTTGAAAGGGGTTGCTATAGGAGTTGTGGTAGCGCTGATTTATCGCATCAAAAGAAATGACGATGTGGTAATTCTAACTAAAGAAACCCGTGACAACTTAACACCAAAAGAAGCGATCGAAATTCTTAAAGATGGCAACCAAAGATTTGTCCGCAATCTGAACGCCAATCGCAACTTACTAAAACAAGTCAACGACACTTCTGCTGGTCAACATCCATTCGCTTTAGTCTTGAGCTGCATTGATTCGCGCACTTCCGCTGAATTAATTTTTGATCAAGGTTTGGGAGATATTTTTTCTTGTCGCATCGCTGGAAATATTTTGAACGAAGATATTTTGGGCAGCATGGAGTTTGCCTGCAAAGTTGCTGGCGCAAAATTAATCGTAGTACTTGGACATAGCGGTTGCGGCGCGATAAAAGGTGCTTGCGATGATGTGCAAATGGGAAATTTGACCGAGTTGCTCAATAAAATAAAACCGGCAATTCACAAAGAAAAAACCGTCAAAGAACATCGTAACGCCGGCAACGATGAGTATGTCGAAAAAGTTGCTTCACTAAATGTCAAAGAAGTTTTGCATCAAATTCCCAAACAAAGTCAGATCATTAAAGAGATGATCGAAAAAGAACAAATCGCCGTGATTGGTGGGATGTATGATGTCGCTACTGGCGTGGTGAAGTTTTATTAAACATAGTTTGTCATCCCCGCGAAAGTGGGGGTGACAAAGTGAGTATGAGAGAAGGTTGACAAGTCAAATCCGACCAATAATTTCGCGCGCCCTCCCCTAACTTAAAATAATTTTTTCGATGAAAGTTTACTACGATCGCGATGCCGATATTAGCATCATCCAATCAAAAAAAGTTGCCGTAATTGGTTATGGCTCACAAGCTCACGCCCATGCACAAAATCTTAGAGATAGCGGTGTTGTAGAAGTTAAAATCGCCCTTCGCGAAGGCTCATCTTCAATCGTAAAAGCGCAAAATGCCGGATTTGAAGTGCTTTCAAATGCTGATGCAGCTCGTTGGGCAGATATTGTAATGGTGCTTACTCCCGATGAATTACAAGCCGAAATTTATAAAAATGATCTGCATAAAAACATGAAAAAAGGCGCTGCTCTTGCCTTCGCTCATGGCCTGAATATTCACTTCAAATTGATCAAACCAAGAAAAGATCTTGATGTTTTTATGGTGGCGCCAAAAGGCCCAGGACACACAGTGCGCGGCGAATATGTTAAAGGCGGCGGCGTTCCTTGCCTCGTTGCAACTGCACAAGATAAATCAGGAAATGCTTTGAAACTGGCACTTTCTTACGCCTCCGCAGTTGGTGGTGGACGTTCCGGAATTATCGAAACTAACTTCAAAGAAGAATGCGAAACTGATCTTTTTGGTGAACAAGCAGTACTTTGTGGCGGCGTTACCGCGCTAATCCAAGCTGGTTTTGAAACTTTAACCGAAGCTGGATATGCACCAGAAATGGCATATTTCGAATGTCTTCACGAAATGAAATTGATCGTCGATTTGTTGTATGAAGGTGGCATCGCCAACATGCGCTATTCAATTTCCAACACCGCAGAATATGGCGATTTAACTCGCGGCCCTCGCATCATTACAGACAGAACTAAAAAAGAGATGCAAAAAATCCTCAAGGAAATTCAAAAAGGAAAATTTGTAAAAGAATTCATGAATGAAAATGCCAGCGGCAAGAAAAATTTCGATGCTCTGCGCGCTAAAGGCAAAGCTCATCCAATCGAAGCAACTGGCGAACAACTTCGCGCCATGATGCCATGGATTGCAAAAAATAAATTGGTTAACAAGGCAGCAAACTAGTTCATGAAACATTCTCACGATCTTTCGATCATCATCCTCGCCGCCGGCAAAGGCACTAGAATGAAATCGGATTTACCCAAGGTAATGCACAAAGTTGCGGGTCGCGAGATGTTGAACATGGTGATCAATGAAGCAGAAATTCTAAATCCAAAAAATATCACGATTGTTGTTTCTGAGGAAATGAAAAATTTTGAAGAAAAAATTTTCTCCTCTCACCCACAAACAAAAATTTCCTTTATTCTCCAAAAAGAACGCAAAGGCACTGCTCATGCTGTTCAAACCGCAGTTTCAGAAATTAAAAATCTCGGTGAAAAAGTTTTAATTCTTTACGGTGATACTCCACTGATTACACATCATACTTTAAAAAAAATGGTCGAAAAACTTGAAGATTTTTCGCTATGCATTTTAGCTTTTGATGATGAAGAAGAAAATGCTTATGGCCGCTTGGTTGTTGATGTAAAAGGTCATGTTGAGCGCATCGTTGAGTTTAAAGATGCTAATGATGAAGAGCGCAAAATTGCACTTTGCAATTCCGGCGTAATGGCAGTTGACGGCAAAAAAATCGCCGCACTTTTATCTCAAGTTAAAAATAACAATGCGGTTGGCGAATTTTATCTAACTGATATCGTCGCCATTGCCGGCGAAACGGGCTTAAAACGTAGCTTCATCAAAACCGAAATGTTTGAAGTTCTTGGCGTAAATTCTCGTGTTGAATTAGCCAGAATCGAAGAAATAAAACAAACTCAAATCAGAATAAAAATGATGAATTTGGGAGTCACTTTAATCGATCCAAAATCAACTCACTTCTCTTGCGATACAAAAATTTCTCACGATGTCGTGATTCATCCCAATGTGTTTTTTGGACCTGAAGTTGTGATTGAAAAAAATGTTGAGATCAAATCTTTTTCTCACATCGAAGGCGCTGAAATAGCTGCTGGCGCGATTGTAGGACCATTCGCTAGAATTCGTCCCGGTACAAAAATTGCAGAAAATGTCCGCATCGGAAATTTCGTCGAAATCAAAAAATCAGAAATTAAACGCGGCGCTAAAGTCAATCATTTGAGCTATATTGGTGATTCTGAAATTGGTGAGGAAAGCAATATCGGAGCAGGAACCATCACTTGCAATTATGACGGTTACAGCAAATTCAAAACTACCATCGGCAAAAATGTTTTTGTTGGATCGAACACAGCTTTGATCGCACCAGTTAAGATTGAAGATGGCGCCGTCATTGGTGCGGGCAGCGTTATTACAGAAAATGTAGATCAAGATGAATTAGCAATTTCTCGCGCTAAACAAACCAATATTGTTGCTGGTGGAAAAAAATTTCATCAAGCAAAAATCAAGAATAAAAAATAAATGAAAAAAACTTTTTTATTCTTCCTCACCACATTTTTTCTCAGCACCAATTCCTTCGCCATTCCCAAACAAATCCAAGAAGTTAATTATTTCTCCTCGCTTCGCGCCAATGAAACCAACGTGCGCTCTGGTCCAGGACAAAATTATCCAATAAAATTTACTTTCAAATTACGCGCCATTCCAGTTCGCGTTATCAATGAATATGACAATTGGAATGAGATCGAGGATTTCGAAGGACAAAGCGGTTGGGTGACACAAAGCCTACTCACCAAAAAAAGAATGTTGCTCGTTCGTATCACCAAAAGCTTCACCAACATGCATTCCAAACCCAGCGAAAAGTCACGCGTGATTTATCGCTTAGAAAATAATGTCATCGGAGATTACCTAAAATGCGTCGATAATTGGTGCGCCCTAAAAGTTGAAAATAAAAAAGGTTGGGTGGCGAAAGCTGATTTATTCGGCGATGATTCAAACTAATCCTTCAAATTTTTCTTCGCCCAATTCCTAAAAAAATTAATTTTCGGCGAATTAGCTTTTTGCTTCTCGGTCTATACCGAAACCAATTCAAGATACCGAACTCAAAAATAAAGAGTCGGCATATGGGGTTCCCCACGACCGTGGGGCAGGCCATCCTACGTAAAAACAAAATCAATAACTAAATCGGCTTCTTGAAGCTGATTTGGTATATTACTCTCTCCTTGAGGGAGAGTCGAAGAGCGAAGCGATTCGGTGAGTGGTCTAAAAGTTTTAGGTGGGGTTGGTTGGTGGGTTTGCGACAGTGCCATGATGGAAAAATAAAAACTTCTAATAGCCGATTTTACAGCGAAGAAATCCCAACTTTGAAATGGATTTTACAGATGGCGGATGAACAAGGAATTTTAAACGATGAATTTCTGGTGATCAGAAATTTGGTGGCCTTTGGTGAGAAAATGATGGCAGAGAAAAACTAGGCTTTTTCTTTTTTTCTTGGATCCATGTAGATCAAGATTGGAGCGGAGATGTAGACTGAAGAGTAAGTTCCAATTACGATGCCAAAAAATGTTGCAACGCTGAAACTGTAAAGCGCTTCACCACCGAAAATTATCAAAGCAGCAATTGATGCGAGCGTTACACCACCAGTTAGAACCGTTCTGCTCAAAGTTGAATTGGCGCTGGAATTAATCAAATCAGAAAAATCCATTTTTCTGTAACGACGCATATTTTCGCGAATGCGATCGTAAATTACGACTGAGTCATTGATCGAATAGCCGATGATGGTAAGAATCGCTGCAATTGAAGTGAGATTAAATTCCAAACCGCTGATTGAATAAAAACCTAGCGTTAAAATCGCATCGTGAATTAAAGCAAAAATTCCACCAAAACCAAATTGCCAATCAAAACGAATCCAGATGTAAATCATGATGAAAACGAAAGAGAGCAACAAGGCTAGGAAACCTTTGATGATAAGCTCAGAACCAACTTGCGGACCGACATAATCAACTTTGCGATATTCAATTTCGGAAAAATTTTTGCTGAGGATTTCTTGAATTCTTTTCACCATCACTGACTGCTCTTCATCACTTTTTGCCACACGAATTAATAAATCCGTTTCATCAATATTTTGAATCTGAACATCTCTAATTTCCTTCAAAGATTCACGCACTTTTGCAATATCAAAATCTTTAGAAATACGCGCTTCGATCAAAATTCCACCAGAGAAATCAATTCCGAAATTCAAACCCTTAACCATCACAACTGCAATAGAACCAATCATACAAACAACCGACATCACAAGCGCAATTTTATGCACTTTCATGAAATCAATTTTTGTATGGCTAAGGCCTGAACGAATTAAGGATAGCAATTTCATTTAAAGTGGTTTGTCCGCCGAAGCTCGTAAGAGCGAAGGAGGAGCTATTTTTTGATTTTTTTAATTGTGGCAGAGATTCTGCTAAGTTTTCTTGAAGCGGTACCAAGCTTGATAATGTTTTTAGTTACACCACGCATAAGTTCTGGCTCAAGATCTTTAAAGGCTGCGCGAGCTTTTACCTCATCGCCTACTTTGATTGCATCATCAACTTTTTTGACAAAACTTCTGATTCTGTTTCTTCTAGCATTGTTAGTAACATTCTTTTTGGCACTAGAGCGAAGAGCTCTCTGTGCTGCATGTGTATTAGCCATTTTTGTAAATTTAGTTAGAAAATTGATTTAAGAGGCGGCGGAAAATATGAAGGCGATCGCAATTATCAAGCAATTTTAGTAATACCGCTCATATAATTGAGAAGCGTTTTTGGTACGGAAATTGAGCCATCTTCATTTTGATAATTTTCTAAAATCGCCACTAGAGTTCGACCCACAGCAAGAGCTGATCCGTTTAGAGTGTGAGCAAAATTAACTTTACCATCTTTAGTTTTATATTTGATTGCGGCACGACGAGATTGGAAATCGCCACAATTTGAGCAGCTAGAAATTTCGCGATATTTCGCCTGACTTGGCAACCAAACTTCCAAATCGTAAGTTTTTTGTGCGCAGAATCCCATATCGCCAGAACACAGTAAAATCTTGCGGAAAGGCAATTCTAAACGACGCAAAATCTCGCAAGCAACATTGGTCATTCTTTCATGTTCAGCTTGAGATTGCTCTGGCGTTGTAATTGAAACCAACTCAACTTTTTTGAATTGATGTTGACGAATCATGCCGCGCGTATCTTTTCCCGCCGAGCCAGCTTCGCGACGAAAACAGGGTGTATAAGCAGTGAAGCGCATTGGCAAATCAGCTTCATTCAAAGTTTTTTTCGCAACTAAATTCACCAAAGAAACTTCCGCAGTTGGAATTAGCCAATAACCATCAGTTGTGCAAAAAGCTTCTTCGGAAAATTTCGGCAATTGTCCGGAAAATTTCATCGCTTCCGATTTCACTAAATTTGGCGGAGAAACTTCTTCGTAATTATTTTCTAGCGCAACGTCGAGCATAAAATTAGAAAGCGCGCGCTCCATGCGTGCCAAGCCTTTGGACAGAGTTGAAAATCTCGCGCCAGACATCAAAGCTGATTGATCGAAGTCCAACATTTTTAATTTTTCACCGAGCTCATCGTGAGATTTTGGAAGGAAAGAAAAGTTTCTCGGCGTGCCAAAATTTTCGATTTCAATATTTTCTTCTTCGCTTGAGCCAAAAGGAACTGATTCGTGAGGAAGATTAGGAATCGTCAAAAGCATCTCATCCAAAACTTGATCCATCAAAAAATGTTTCGATACTTTATCCAATTCCACATTAATTGTTTTTGACTCTTCAAATAAAGAAGCCGCATCTTGTCCGGATTTTTTTGCCATCGCTACATCTTGCGCCAGCTTGTTGCGCTTCGCTTGTAACTCTTGAATTAAAAACTGCTTTTTACGCTTTTCTTCATCAAGCGCCAAAATTGTTGAGGAGATAAAATCCGCACCTCTTTTTTGCATTGCTTCATCGAATTTTTCTGGATTTTCACGAATCCATTTTATGTCTAACATGTTTGATTGATTTAATGGGTTGCTAAAATTAAAAAGTGTGGACCCCGTCATTCGACGGGGTGACAATTATGTGGGTACGAATTACTACCTGAGTTTGTCGCCCCGTCGAATGACGGGGTCCAGAAATATTCACTCTTTTACTTCAGTAAAAAATTTCAATGATGAAACTCGACGCAATCCAACTCTCCCAAGATTTAATCCGCTTTCAATCCTACAGCGGCAATCATCCACAGGTGATTGAATTTTTGGTAAAAACTTTAACGCAACTTGGTTTTACTTGCGATATTCTCGAATATGATGGCGATGGCTCTTACAAAGTTAATAATCTTCATGCGGTTTTTAATCCCAATAATTCTGAAAAAATCCTTTATTTCGCCGGCCACACTGACATCGTAAATGAAGGTGATAAAGCTGCTTGGACACATGATCCATTTGCCGCAAAAATTGTTGATGGAAAGCTTTTTGGTCGCGGTGCAGTTGATATGAAATGTGCGATCGCTTGCTTCGCTTCAGCAGTTTCAGAATTTTTAGCAGAAAATAAAAACCCTGATTTCGGCATCGGATTTTTAATCACTAATGACGAAGAAAATGACAGCATCAACGGCACCAAAAAAGTTTTAAATTGGATGCAAAAAAATAACAAAAAAATTTCGCATTGCTTAGTTGGAGAACCAACAAATCCTGAAGTTTTTGGTGAAATGATAAAAGTTGGAAGACGTGGATCTATTGGCTTCAGCATCAAAATCATCGGCAAGCAAGGTCATGTTGCCTATCCACAAAACGCACTAAATCCCATTACAATTTTAATCAATCTTTTGAAAATTTTGAAGGATCATAAATTCGATGAGGGCACAAAATTTTTCGATGCCAGCAATCTCGAAATCACTTCGATGCAATCACAAAATTTGGGAAATAATGTCATTCCCAATGAAGCTTCAGCCAATTTCAATATTCGCTTCAACGATCTTCACACTTCAAAATCAGTGGTCGAACTTGTGGAATATGCCTGCAAAAAAACCGTAGGATTCGGCGCTACTTATGAACTAACTCATCGCACCAGCGGCGAAGCTTTTTTGAGCGATCCGAAATTTTTAGCAAAATTAGTTGCGGATTCTGTAGAAAAAATCACCGGTAAAAAACCGGAATTAAGCACTACAGGTGGAACCTCTGACGCCAGATTTATCAAGGATTTTGCTGAAGTTGTTGAAATTGGTTTAGTAAATAAAACTGCTCATAAAATTGATGAATTTTCTGAAGTGAGTGAAATTGAAGATCTGCAAAAAACCTATCTCGAAATTTTAAAAAATTTGTAAATGAATAACGAAGTACAAAAAACAAAATTTAAAATTTCACCGATCTTCTTGGTGATGTTTTTTGTTAGTATTTTGCTTTTGACTTGGTTTGCCATTCGCGTTGTCAATAGCACAAAAGATAAAATTCTCTCCGACATGGAGATAGAATTAGCAAGGCTTGAGAGTAGTTTTACAGAAAAAGCAGATCACACTTTTTATGTGATAAATAGTATTCTAGCACAAATAGAACGAAATCCTCACGACAAAAATCACATTAATAAAATTCTTGGGGCATATCACAATAATCCGATTTTAAATAGAGCCTTTTCTTGGACAGTTTTTTCTTGGTCTAACGAAGATTATCAAATCATTGTCGATTCAAAATATGGCATCATGAAAAAGCCTTTTGATTTATCGACTCGCGACTATGCTCCTCTCACCCAAAGCGAACCAAATCAATTTCATTTAGGAACGCCGATAATTGGCTCTACGTCTAGAAAATGGATGATTCCCGGAGGTGTTGGATTAAACGATAAAAACGGTAATTATTTGGGTGCAATCACTATGGGATTCGAAATTCCTGTGATGGCGCAACTTCTATATCGCGTGTTGCAAAATCCTGATGTCAATTTTGCACTTTTCAGCAAAAGTGGTAATCCGGTTTTGGAGGGGGATTTTAAATCTTTTGGAACAATAAAAATCGAAGATGAGCACCATTACGATTATGAGATCGAAAGAATTATAAATAAAATTAACAGCGGTAATAAGAAAAAAATTTACGACATTTCACTGTTCAAAAATCGTCATGCTTTTTTGGCTAAAAAAATCGATAATTATCCATATATTTTTATCCTTAATTATGATAATGAAGCCTTAGCCAAAGAGTTGTTATATGTTGGATTCGCGAGATTAAATGAAATTCTTTCGATCATTTTTTCTTTGATAATTTTATTGGCTTTAATTCATCGCGAAAGACACCAAGTGCAGAACAATATTCATCTCAAAAAATCTGCTGAGCAAGCCAACGCAACCAAGACAGAATTTTTAATAAAAACCACTCACGAATTTAAAAATTTCGTTTTTGGAATTCATGGTTGCGCCGAAATAATTAAAAATGATTTGCGCCGCTTAATTGAAAATCTGCGCCGTGAAAATAATCCCAAAGACAAACCTTATCTCAGCGAAATAGAAGTCGATCTTGAGCTCAGTCGTCACATCATTCAAGCCTCTAACGATATTGATAGCTTCCTCAACCATCTATTAACCATAAATCACACCAAAGATAGCGATCTTAACATAAAAAGAAGTCTCCATCCGGTTGATGTATCACAAATTATTGATCTCTCCATCGCTTCGCTAAAAAAGCGCGCCAAAGCTTCTGAAATTATTTTAATCAAAAAAATCAGTAAAGATTTGCATAAAATTTCCAATGTCGATCCACGAAGAATTAAACAAATAATCACCAGCTTAATTGCCAGCTCCCTCAAGAATAGCAAGATCGGCGACGTGGTTCAGATTTCAGCAAATAATATCACTAATACCGAAATTCTTGAAAATATTTATAACAATCATGGCTTAAAAAAATCGCAAGCAATCGAGATTATTATTAAAGATCATGGCGCGGATGTTAGTGAACATGAGATGATGTATCTGATGCGCGGCGCTAATCATCGCAAAAAGGAAGAGGTACTTAAAGCTAAAATTCCGGCGATTAAATATCTTATCGAAAAACAAGGCGGAATTTTTGAAGTAAAATCAGTCAATGGTAAGGGCAGTGAAATTAAAATAATTTTGTAATTTATGAGAGAACTTCTTCTAACTTTTTTCTTTTCTGGCAAAGCTAAAAAAGCGCCTGGAACTTGTGGTTCATTGGCAGCATTACTAGTTTGGTTTTTTGTAACCAAATATTTTTTTACAGCAGAAATTTCGCTAACAAATCAAAATATTTTTTGGGGAATTTTTTTAATTCTGAGTTTTATTTATGGCGTGATTGCTTCACCAAATTATGCAAAACAATTTGGTCAAATTGATCATCAATCGATCGTTCTTGATGAAGTGGTCGGACAAATTTTCGCGCTACAAGCAACTTTTCTTTTGCTTCACGAAAATTATTTTTCGCAAAATAAAATCATCGCCGTGCATTTGATTTTTTGTTTCGCGGCCTTCCGTTTTTTCGACATCAAAAAACCGTCTTTCATCGGCTATATCGATCGTAATTTCAAAAATGGTCTTGGCGTAATGCTTGATGATCTGGTAAGTGGCGCTGTTGCAGCAGTAATTGGCGCCATCATCATAGTTGTTCTATCCTAAAATTGACATTGTTAAAAGCGTAAATAAATTGCGCCCGAAATCACTCTTCCAACCGAGGACTTAACAAAAAAACATGGATCAAATCTTTCAACAACTTCTCGAATTATTTTTGTCGAAAATTTTGCCAACTTTCGGCTGGATTCTTCTAGTCATCCTACCGCTTCTTGGTGCCGTTGCTTATTTAACTTTGATGGAACGTAAAGTTATTGCCGCAATGCAACTTCGTCGCGGACCAAATGTGGTGGGGCCTTTCGGGCTTTTGCAACCACTCGCTGACGGCATGAAATTGATGCTCAAAGAAGTAATTATCCCAGCGCAGGCCAATAAAATTTTATTCCTAATGGCACCGATTATTACTTTCGTCCTTGCTATGATTGGCTGGGCGGTTGTTCCATTTTCTGAAACTTTCGTCATCGCCAATATCAATGTCGGTGTAACTTATCTTCTCGCCACTTCTTCTTTAGGCGTTTACGGCGTTATTATTGCTGGCTGGTCGAGCAATTCAAAATATGCATTTTTGGGCGCGATTCGCTCTTCAGCGCAAATGATTTCTTACGAAGTTTCAATCGGCCTCATCATCATCTCCGTCGTGCTTTGTGCCGGCTCGTTAAATCTTTCCGAAATTGTTTTAGCACAAAAAGAACATTGGTTTGTTTTGCCGATGTTTCCGATGTTTATACTATTTTTTATTTCCGCTCTCGCCGAAACAAATCGCCACCCTTTCGATCTTCCCGAAGCTGAATCTGAGCTAGTTGCCGGCTATAACGTGGAATATAGCTCAATGCCATTTTCAATGTTTTTTCTTGGCGAATATGCCAATATGATTTTGATTTCAGCCTTCGCTTCAATTTTATTTTTGGGCGGCTGGTTGCCGATTTGCGACAATAGCTTTTGCCGCGCCATTCCAGGATTCATCTGGCTTTGCGGAAAAATATTCCTACTGCTTTTCTGTTTCATTTGGGTGCGCGCCACTTTACCGAGATATCGTTACGATCAACTAATGCGCTTAGGTTGGAAAGTATTTTTACCACTTTCTTTAACTTGGGTTGTAGGCACCGCAGCTTATATCGTCTACTTCAAATAATTTTTCATGAAAATTTTTAAAATCGCTTACGCCTTTTTCTTGAAAGAAATTTTCTTCGGCCATCTCAAAACGCTGCAATATTTTTTTAAGAAAAAAGTTACCATAAACTATCCTTACGAAAAAGGCCCAATCAGTCCGCGCTTTCGTGGCGAACATGCTTTGCGTCGCTATCCCAATGGCGAAGAACGTTGCATCGCCTGCAAACTTTGTGAGGCAATTTGCCCAGCTCAAGCAATCACCATCGAATCTGAAGAACGTTCCGACGGCTCACGTCGCACCACCAAATATGACATCGATATGTTGAAATGCATTTATTGCGGATTGTGCCAAGAAGCCTGCCCAGTTGATGCCATCGTCGAATCACCAAATTTTGAATTTGCGACAGAAACCAGAGAAGAGCTTTACTACAACAAAGAAAAACTCCTAGCTAATGGCGATCGCTACGAATATGCGCTTCGCGGAGCAATTGAATCTGACACTAAACATCGGTAATAGTCTGATAGTCGATAGTGGATCCACGTAATTCATCGACTATCGACTATCCAACTATCGACTAATTATAAAATTATGAACTTCACTCTCTCGCTTTTTTATCTTTTTTCTTTCATCCTAATCTCCTCATCCCTTGTGGTTATTAGCACCAGAAACATGGTACATGCAGCGATGTTTTTGGTTTTGGCTTTTTTAAATGCCGCAGCGCTTTTTGTTTTGATTGGCGCGGAATTTTTGGCGATGCTATTAATCATCGTTTATGTCGGTGCGATCGCAGTGCTATTTCTCTTCGTCGTGATGATGCTGAATGTTGATATGGTAGCTAAAGAAGAGGTGAATCGCAAACGTCCGATTCTTGTACTTGTTGGCACAATTCTATTTTGTGAAATCTTGCTTTTGGTCAAATTTTCTTCGATCAAAACTTATGAGACCACTTCTCTTTTCCCAACTCCAGAAACAATCACCAACACGCAAGCAATTGGAAATATTCTCTACACTGATTTCATTTTACCTTTCCAACTTGCCGGCGCCGTACTTTTCGTCGCAATGATTGGCGCGATTGTTTTAACTCTGAAAGATGAAACTCGCTTCATCCGCAAACAAAAAATTTACGACCAAGTTTCGCGCACCAAAGCCAACTCTCTTGAAATCGTCAAAGTAAAAATTGGCGAAGGAATTAATTTATAAAAATTAGTCGATAGTCGGTAGTCAGACCGAGCTCGCATTACTATCGACTATCAAACTATTGACAATTTATGCCCGAAATAAATCACTTCATCATTCTTTCCTCCCTCCTCTTTTGCATCGGCATTAGCGGCATTTTTTTGAATCGGAAAAATGTCATTTCGCTTTTGATGTCGGTGGAATTAATTTTGCTTTCGATCAATATTAATTTCGTCGCTTTTTCTGTTCACTTGCATGATTTAGTCGGACAGATTTTTGCAATTTTTGTTTTAACTGTTGCTGGAGCTGAAGCTGCAATTGGTCTCGCCATCGCCGTAATTTATTTCCGCAATCGCAAAACTCTTGAAATCACCGATATCTCATCAATGCATGGCTAAAAAATTCATCTTCATCGCCGCGCTGCTTTTTTCCTTCGATGTTTTAGCGCAGCAAAAGGATGACAACTGCCAAGATAAAGCAGCTTATTACGATCAGATTTTTAAAGAGATTATTAGCAAAAAAAATTCTGACGTTATCTCCAAATTACCCGACTGTTTTACATTTGATCGCACTTTGATTCTTAAAGCTGTTGTGCTCGATCCCTCGCAATTCCAATATGCCGCAGAAAGTTTGCAGGAAGATGAAATTTTTGTGATGCGCTTGCTCAAAATTAGTCCGAATATTTTACAATATGCTTCGCCGGAAATTCGTCTCGATCCGGCTTTTATGGAAAAGGCCACTTATGTCAGCCGCGACTCTCTACAATATGCCTCATGGAAGTTGCTCGATAATAAACTTTTCATGCAAAAAATGATCGATATCGATTCGCGAAATTACAAATTTGCTTCCGATCGCATCAAAGAAATTCGTGAAAATGTTGTGAGGGCTTTTGCCGATAATGGCTTGTTGCTGGAATTTGCGCCGGTAAAGATTAAAGATGATTTAGAGCTAGTAAAAATCGCCGTCAAATCAAATAGCGCAGCACTACATTTCGCTTCAGAAAGATTACAAAAAGATAATGATTTGGAAGTTTTAGCGCGACAAAAAACTTCCATAAAATCAAGTGAGGAGCTGAAAAAATTTCTGCAAAAAAATTACATGATCGAGGATAAGAAAAAAAATGTTGGCAACAAGATTGACAACCAAGCTAAATTTTTTGCACAGAATAAAATTATCACCCGCAACTACGTTACAAAATGGCAAAATAATCTTGATTTTTCTCGCATTGAAAATGGTCGCGTCGCCGAAGAGCGCAGATTAATTTCTGCTAATAGTCGTAACTATCACATTCCTTGGCGCAAGGATTTCAAAAAATATCCCACTCTAATAAAAAAAATCGAAAAATTTTTTATCGAGCATAATATTCCTGCCAATACCATCGATAATCTTTCCACCACTTATCTGTGGAAATTGCAAGGCAAGCCTTTGACTTTAGCCTTCAATTTATATCTATTGCGCGAGAGTACCGATGGCGATTTAGGGCCTGATTTTGTTGACGTCACTTCCCTTACTGCCGTCATACAAAAACAAGGTGAACATTGGCAAATGACGATTGTGGAAGTGATTTTGGACAGCGAAATAAAAGTCGAGATTCCTTACAAAAATGGTCACAAAAAATATGTGATTTGGGATCTTTATAAAGTTGATAAAAATGATAAAAATCCAAAAATTATTTTCAAAGTTGAAGATAAATTTGGCGATTATTTTGAAGTTTTTGAAGAACAGAATGGTGGAAAATATCAGGTGGTTTTTAGCAATAAGCCAATTTCTTAAAATTGAGAGTGTTGCTCGTTAGCAAGAAAAACAATTAGGCATATCTAAGGGCATCTTTAAAAATATCCATTTTCACAAAAACTAAAATGACCAACTTTACCGATGATGAGATGATCTAGCACCGCGATTTCTAATTTTTTTAAAGCAGAGATTATTTCATTGGTGATTTGGATGTCGGCGTTTGAAGGCTTTAGATCTCCGCTGGGATGATTATGCAGCAAAACAACTGATGCCGCATGAAGCATGAGAGCTTGGCGCACCACTTCTTTCACACTGATTACCACATGATTGTTTTCACCAGCAGCTAATTTTTTAGTTTCGATCAAGCGATGTTTTTTATCCAAAAATAAAACGTGAAAAACTTCGTTAGGTAAATCTTTGAGCAGTGCAGAAACGTAGTTCAAAAGCGCTTCCCGATTTTTTAAAAGTGGCGCTGTTTTGGCAGAATTTTTTAGAGTTCGTCGCAAAATTTCTGCGACTAATTTAATTTGCGTGAGTGCCGCCTCCCCCACTCCTTCAACTTCTTTTAGCCTTCCAACATCAGCATTAATTACTGCCGAAATATCGCCGAATTTGGCGAGAAGATTTTTGGCGATTGGCTTGGTATCTTGGCGATTTGATGCGGCAAAAAGTAAAATTTCCAACAGCTCGTAATCTGCTAATTCTTCACCAAGTGAATTAAGAAATTTTTTGCGAACACGTAAGCGATGTCCAAGATAATCAGGTTTTTCTGGCATAAATTTCTGGCGTGATTTTATCGGTAGCAAAATTCTTAACTCCAAGCGCTGCAAGCTCTAGAAGCCTATTTTTTTCATTCAACGTCCAAGCAAGAATTTCAATATTTGCTAAATTTTTTAGCGAATTTTTATCGAGTAATTGGTGAAAAATTGAGAGATGTTTTACAGAATTTTTTTCTAAAAATATTTTTAGATTTTCTAAATTTTCACGCTTCTCACAAACCGCAACAAATTGAACTCTTTTTCCAAAAACCTCGCGCGCTTTTTCTAAAACTTTTTTTGCAATTTGATAATCTGTGACGAAGGGAGCTAAATAAACTTTATCCAAATCGATGTGAGCTTTCTGCAAATCTCTTTTTACCAATTCAAAAACTTCCGCCGCATTAGCTTCATTTAAATTTTTGAAATCGAGCCAATAATTCAACTCATTGCCAAATTTTAGATAATCGCAAAAAAACGGCAGAGCTTCTTGCTTCTTTGGCTCGCCATGCTTTAAAAGTAACTCGCCTTCGATAAACCAAATATCAAATTCAATAGCGCGAAAATCTTTTTCGTAAGCAGCTTTGAGACTTGCGATAGAATTTTGCGAATTATTTTCCTGACAAAAACCGCGATGAGCAAATAAACGAACCATAGAATGAAAAAAGATAAAATTATCATCATCGAAACCACTTATCCAAATCTAGAAGCAGCGAAAAATCTAGCGGAAATTCTACTTAAAGAAAAACTTGCTGGCTGCATCCAATTTCAAAAAATTGAAAGCAGGTATGAATGGCAAGGAAAAATAGCAAATGATTCAGAATTTTTGATACGCATAAAAACTAAAAATTCACTTTATGAAAAAATCGAAGAAATTATCAAAAAACATCACAGTTACAAGGTGCCAGAAATTATCGCAATTCTAGTTGAAAGAGCGGAAGAAAATTATTCCTCCTGGCTAGAAAATACTGCAACCAATCTGGGCAAATAAACCTAGCATAATAACTAGGTGATCCCTATGTTTTCTCGGCGCATTTCTAAATGAAGCGCCACCACAAAATTGAAAAACCCATACTTTACCTTTAAGTCAGCTGAGCTGTTATTTTCTAAGAATTTATTTAAGATTTTTATCTCATGAAGAAAGATGTTAAACAACTCGTTTGTTCTAGAAAATAGTCACTACTCAAGCTGAAGAATTTTTTTCACAACATGACAAATAAAACAATTATCATCGATGCCGCGCATCGTGAAGAAACCAGGGTTGCAGTCCTAAATAACGGCACTCTACAAGATTTTGATCGCGAAGCAATTGCCATCAAGCAAATCAAAGGAAACATCTACCTCGCCAAAGTAACTCGCGTTGAACCATCGCTCCAAGCCTGCTTCGTTGATTACAGCTCCGATCGTCACGGCTTCTTACCTTTTGCTGATATTCATCCCGATTATTACCAAATTTCTGACGCGGAAAGACAGCGTTTGAAAGAAATTATTCAACCTACAAAACAAGAGGAAGAAGAAAACTCCGGAACTCCAAATGCTCGCGCTAATTCCGACGATCATTCTGACGAAGAAGAATCAATGACCACAGGATCCTATTCCGTTGAAGATGAAACTGCTGGTTATAGCGGAAATATTCACAGCCTACACAAGCGCTACAATATTCAGGATGTAATCAAGCCTGGCCAATTAATTTTGGTACAAGTTTCTAAAGAAGAGCGCGGCAATAAAGGCGCTTCGATGACAACTTACATTTCAATCGCCGGAAAATATTGCGTCTTGATGGCCAATACCCCCAATAAAGGCGGCGTTTCCAAGAAAGTTGACAATTTCCGTGATCGCAAAATTTTACGCTCAATTCTCAACGATATCAATGTTCCTGCTGATCGCTCCGTCATCATCAGAACTGCCGGCGTTGGCAAAAAACCGGAAGAAATCCGCCGCGATTACGAATATCTAAGCAGATTGTGGGAAAGCATCAGAGAGGCTTCTGCAACTTCAAAAGGATCAACCTTTATTCATGCCGAAGATGATGTAATTCGTCGCTGCATCAGAGACGTTTATACCGATCAAGTTAAAGAAGTTATCGTGGAAGGAGCAGAAGCTTTTCAAACCGTGATCGACTTCGTAAAGCTTACAATGCCAACCGCTCCCGATAATATCAAACTTCATGATGAGCGCATTCCGGTTTTCAATAAATATCGCGTTGAACAACAAATTTCAGCACTTTACGAAAAGCAAATTCAATTGCCTTCAGGTGGATCGATCGTGATTGATCATACAGAAGCTTTAGTTGCCATCGACGTCAATTCAGGTCGCGCCACTAAAGAAAGCGGCGTTGAAGATACTGCTTTCACTACCAATATCGAAGCGGTTAAAGAAATCGCTCGTCAATTGCGCTTGCGTGATTTGGCTGGATTAGTGGTGATCGATTTCATCGATATGTATGACCAAAAACATCGTCGTAATGTTGAGCGCGCTTTGCGTGATGAATTACAAAATGATCGCGCCCGCATTCAAATTGGACGCATCAGCATTTTTGGTTTGATGGAAATGTCGCGTCAAAGACTTGGCGCCAGCTTTTTTGAAACTATCACCGAGCCTTGCAAACATTGCAGCGGCACTGGTTATGTTCGTTCGGTTGAAATTCTTGCTGTGAGTATTTTACGCAATATTCGTCATGCTTGCGCCGATCAGCAAGCAGGAGTGATTTATGTCTACACTACGCCAGACGTGATCTCTTACATGCTTAACTATAAAAAGAATGAGGTCGCTTCCACCGAAAAAAATTATAGCATCAATATCTTCATGCATCAAAGTGATGACGTCGGAGCCCAAGGTTTCAATATTAAAAAACGCAAAAGCCTTTCTGAGGAAGAGCGCCGTGAAATTGAAATGCAAGTTGTGACTGGGAAGGTTAATCAACTTGGTTTGGAAAAGAGCTATTTTGAAAGCTATACTGCACCACAGCGTGAAGAAGAAGAAGAGTTGGAAGATAATTCAAATCGCAGCAGTAATAATCCTAAAAAATTCCGCGAGAATAATAACAATAACAAAAGACGTGGTGGCAGAAATAATAATCGCGGCGGCGATAATAGAAGAAGATCTGATGGGCCAGAAAAAGGTAAATCTTTTTTGAGCAAATTATTTTCTTGGTAGATTTTGGTAGAATATTGAAACTGAATTCGTCTCACGAAAATCACCCAACTCCATTGCTTCGCAATTGAGCCACCCTCTTTTGCAAAGAGGGTTTTGGAAACCTCCTTTGCAAAAGGAGGTAGCCTCACCTAAAGGGCGAGGTCGGAGGATTTCTCAATCCTAGATCGACAGCAGATCAGTCACCGACAGAAGAATCGCCAGCATGTAGCAAATCGACAGCAATAGAATAAAAAAAGCCACGAACTCAATCTGCAAAGCAGAGAAAAACTCCTCGATGGATGATTTAACGGCCAAGATCATGAAGCCGCTTACAAATAAAATCGCTGAATAGATCACGCCAAAAAATCCAATCTCAAAGAATGCTACGAAGCAAAACAAACCGTAGAGAAAAATTATCGGTACCAAGAAATTCACTAATGCTGAAATGATTGGATCGTTTTTCATAAAAAATAATTGAGTGAACCGAAAAGGGGTCAGACCCCTTTCGAATCATGCCCACCGCAGCTTCTCAGTAAAGGCGGAGGATTCTGGCGAAGCAAATTCGGCTTTGATAGTTCGATTTACGGCAATAAAAAACCCCGTTACTCAAAAGAGCAACGGGGTTTTTAAATTAATTCTGTAGAGAACCTACTAAGAGTTAACATCGATTTGGTAAGAAATCGCGCAAGCTTTTGTTGTTGTTGCAACAGTGTAAGCAGTGGTTGAGAAGCAACCAGCAAGTACGCCTCTAACTTTACCAGTGTTAGCAATGCCATCATCGATTTTAGCATCGATTGATAAAGCATCTGTTGGCAAGATAGCACCAGTACTCATTGCGGTACCGTTAACAAGAGAGTTAGCGTCTACCGTTCCGGCAACAGTTGTTGAGCCAGTTAGAACTACAACGTTTTGAAGACTTGCACTGTTGTAATCAAATCCCCAACCAGCGGCTTTAATTTTTGAAGCTGGGTAGTGAGTTACCACATTTTGAGCTACAGTAGCGCCGCCAGTTGCGGTTGGAGCGGCATCGATAGCTCCAGCGAATTTCAAATGTTGCCAAGCGATAGCTCCTTCTGAACCAATAAGTGCACTAGCAGAGCCAGAAATACAACTGGTTGTACAAAATTCGATTTTAGCATCATTATCTCCAACATAATTAGATCCTAAGTTGGTAGAATAATCGCCAGGAAGAGCATTAAATTGCGTGTAGAAAGCATTCACTGCAACGGCATATCCTCTAGCTTCACCCATTACGGCACGAAGTTCAGAGCTTTTAATCAAGCTTGCGCCGCCAGTAATACCGGCAATTAAAAGACCGATGATGATCAAAACGATTGATAATTCGATCAGAGAGAATGCTGATTTTCTTTTAGAAGTAATTTTTTTCATAATTTAATTAATTAGCTTTGAGCGACCCAAGATAGCTTTTCTATCCTAGAACCAAATTGGTAATTTTTTATAATGGGGGGGCGAAAATGCCGATGGTTTTCTTTTTGTCAAATAAAATATTTATCTAGAATTTTAGATAAATTTCACATCAAGAATTTCATAACTAACAATTCCTCCCGGAGTTGAAATTTCAGCCTCATTGCCAGCTTCTTTACCAATTAATGCACGAGAAACTGGAGAGGTATTAGAAATAAAACCTTCATCAATATTCGCTTCATATTCACTAACAATTTTGTAAGAAACTTTTTTTCCATTATCGCAATTCTCCAGCGCAACAGTAGCGCCAAACCTGATTTTCGAACCGGATAGTTTTGAAATATCAACTATTTCAGCGCGAGAATATTTATCTTCCAAATCTGCAATCTGTGCCTCGATAAAACCCTGCTTATCTTTTGAAGAATGATAATCGGCATTTTCTTTTAAATCTCCCAACTCACGCGCAGCAGCGATTTGAGCAATAATTTTTGGACGCTCAACATTTTTTAAATTTTCCAATTCGGCTTTTAATTTTTTATAACCACCGACGGTAACTTGAAATTTTTCCATAAATTTTAGTATTTATAATTATCGCTCTTGAATGGCCCAGTCAAATCAACGCCGAGATATTCGGCCTGTTTTTTATTCAACTTAGTTAGCTTCATTCCCAATTTTTCTAAGTGCAAAGTTGCAACTTTTTCATCGAGATCTTTCGGCAAAATATAAACTTTATTTTCATATTTTGTGTGATTTTGCCAAAGCTCCATTTGTGCTAGAACTTGATTGGTAAAGCTTGCCGACATCACAAAAGCGCTGTGACCAGTCGCACAACCGAGATTTAATAATCTGCCTTCCGCCAAAAGAATAATTCTTTTTCCGCCAGCAAATTCAATTTGATCAACCTGAGGTTTAATGTTGGTCCATTTTAAATTACGCAAAGCTTCGACTTGGATTTCATTATCGAAGTGACCAATATTTCCAACGATGGCGCAATCTTTCATAGCTCGCATATGTTCGATGGTAATTACATCAACGTTACCTGTAGTGGTAACAAAAATATCTGCATTTGAAACCACATCTTCAATTGGCAAAACATCGAATCCAGCCATTGCAGCTTGCAATGCACAGATAGGATCAATTTCAGTTACAGTAACGCGCGCGCCCTGAGATTTAAAGGCGTCAGCACAACCTTTGCCAACGTTTCCATAACCACAAATCACCACTCTTTTTCCAGCGATCATCACATCAGTTGCGCGCTTGATTCCATCAATAACACTTTCTTTGCAGCCGTATAAATTATCGAATTTTGATTTAGTAACCGCATCATTCACATTGATCGCCGGCACTTTTAACTTACCATTTTTTTCCATTTGATAAAGACGCGCCACACCAGTTGTGGTCTCTTCGGAAACGCCTTTAACTTCTTTCAAAAGCTCAGGATATTTTTCATGCATTATTTTGGTTAAATCTCCACCATCATCCAAAATCATATTTGGTTTCCAACCATCTTTTCCAACGATAGTTTGCTCAATACACCATTCATATTCTTCTTCAGTTTCACCTTTCCAAGCAAAAACCGGAATGCCCCCTGCAGCTATAGCTGCTGCGGCTTGATCTGATGTTGAAAAAATATTGCAAGATGACCAACGAACCTCTGCACCAAGAGCAATCAAGGTTTCAATCAATACTGCGGTTTCAATTGTCATGTGCAAACAACCAACAATTTTAGCACCTTTCAAAACTTGCGCCACACCAAATTCACGGCGTAGAGCCATCAATCCTGGCATTTCATTTTCAGCAAGAGTGATTTCTTTTCTGCCCCAAGCAGCCAAAGCAATATCCTTAACGCGATAATCAACTGTCATAATTTTATTTTTAATTAATGGACTTACTAGCGCCTCTAAAAATCCTAATTTTTAGAGATGCCATTACACAATCGGACAAAACATCAACCATAGAAATGGTATGATTACGGCGTAGCCGAAGCCAATATGATTTTTTTTGCTGGGAATTTTAAGCAAAAGCAGCGCGACTAAAATCATCATCACTACAGAAAAATAAAAGATAAAAGACGAAACTCCGAAATAAACTCCAGCAATTAAAATAAATTTTACGTAATCGAATGATTGAGTTTGGCTAGCGAAAAGTCCTGCCGCTCTTTTGTAAAAAATTTGATAAAAAACTATCGCAAAAATAACTGCAATCGCGCTGGAGATAATCATTTCAATAATGCTTTGATCGACCAGCACACGATTTGCTACGCAAAACATCAAAATGAAATTCAGAATTGAGCTTGGAAAAGCTTTGTGAGTGAAATCGCAAGTTAGAAGAATCACAATGCCCGAGCAAATCATGGCGTGAATTATAAACTCTTCGCTGAAAGAAAATTTTAAATAGCAGATGGCAAAAAGAATAGTGGTGGCGAATTCAACAAAAAGATGGGTGCGCGGAATTTTTGTCTGACAAGAGCGGCATCTACCTAAAGTAAAAAGCCAATTGAGCAGCGGGATTAAATCACGAGTTTTAATGATTGCATTACATTGTGGACAGCGAGATTTCTGCCCAAAATATCTCCCGAAGCATGATTCTCCAAGTGGCAAGCGATAAGCAAAAAGCGTGGCATAAGAACCAAATATCGCGCCAAATATTGCCGAAATAATTAGTCCAAAAATCTGTTCCATAAATTTTATTTTTTGCTTTCCAAAAACAAAATCACATCAGCGCGATCTTGTGGTTTTTTTAATCCTGGAAATGCCATTTTAGTTCCAGGAATAAAATCTTTCGGCTTGGTAATAAATTGATTAATTGAAGCAAGATCCCAATTTCCACCTTTTGCTTTCATGGCATCAGAATAAGCAAATCCAGCAAAAGATGCTCTTGGTCTTCCGATAATTCCAAAAAGATTTGGCCCAACTTTTATTGCCTCATTTTTTCCAGCGGTGTGACATGAAGCGCATTTTTTGAAGATTTTTTCGCCGCGAGAAATATCGGCCAATTTCATTAATTCTCCTAAATCAACTGGCTTTTCTTCTTTTTTTACCAGCGGCTTTCCATCGGCTGAAAGCTCTATTTGAAAACCTCTTTTTAGTAATTTTTTTGGTTGATATAAAGCATCAGCGAAAATAGTCGCAATTATTGCAATAGCTACAGCCAAAGCAATAGCTGGCGCTAATTCCTTAGCGTGAGCATGGAGGATTTTAGTCTGTTCTTTAACAATCTTTTTAATTCTTTCCATGGATCTAGTCGAAGAGAGTTGAAACTGATTTTTCCTGCGAAATGTTGCGGATGGCTTCTCCGAGCAGATCTGCAATATTGATGATGTGAATATTTTTTATCGAAAGAGTTTTTTTGCTCGGCTGAATTGAGTTGGTAATAACAAGAGTTTTAAGCTTCGAGGCTTCAATTCTGTCGGCAGCTTTTTCCGATAAAACGCCGTGAGTAATGTAAGCAGAAACTGAAGATGCGCCCTTTTCTAACAAGGCCTCTGCCGCTTTACATAAAGTTCCGCCCGAATCAACCATGTCATCAACAATGATACAATTTTTACCTTCAACATCGCCAATAATATTCATCACTTCGCTGATTCCGGCCTTGGGACGACGCTTGTCAACAATCGCTAATTCAGCGCCAATTTTATTGGCAATAGCGCGAGCGCGCACTAAACCACCGACGTCAGGAGATACCACTACTAAATTTTGTAAATCAAAATTCTCTTTAATATGACGCACAAAAACTGGAGCGGCGTAAAGATTATCAAGCGGAATATCGAAGAAGCCTTGGATTTGTCCGGCGTGAAGATCGATGGTTAAAACACGATCAGCGCCAGCTGAAGTGATGATGTTGGCAACTAATTTTGCAGAAATCGGGGTGCGGGGCGCAGCTTTGCGATCTTGTCTGGCATAGCCAAAATAAGGAATGACCGCGGTAATTCTTTTTGCAGAAGCGCGGCGTAGAGCATCAATTGCGATCAGCAATTCCATTATATTATCATTGGCTGGATAAGAAGTTGATTGCAAAACGAAGATATCTTCGCCGCGAACATTTTCTTTAATTTCAACAAAAATTTCGTGATCAGCAAATTTTTTAACTTCGACATCAAGCAGCTTCAAACCTAGATGATTCGCTATTTCTTGCGATAAAGCAAGATTGCTATTGCATGAGAAAAGTTTCATTTTTATTTATGGGATTGCTTTGAAAGAGAGGCGTAGAAACCTAAAAATTATCTTCAATTAATCAACTTATTTTTCTGATAAAATGGCGGAAATAGAACTTTATGATTTAGTAAAGATTTTACACATAGTTTCGGTGATTTCCTGGCTTGCTGGCTTGCTTTATCTGCCCAGAATTTTTGCCTATCACGCGCAAGTTACTGTAGGATCGGAGACTGATAAAATTTTCCAAACTATGGAAAGAAAGCTGCTGCGCTACATCATGAATCCAGCGCTGATTATGGTTTTTATTTTTGGATTTTATCTGGCATCAGAAATCGGTTTTGAATTCATTTGGCTCCACATCAAACTAACCTTAGTTGCAATATTAGCGATCTATCATCATTTACTTTCCCGCTGGCGCAAAGATTTCGAAAAAGGCCAAAATAAACATAGTCAAAAATTTTATCGGATCATCAATGAAGTGCCAATGGTGCTGATTATTGCGATTGTCGCTCTAGTAATTCTTAAGCCATTTTAACATGATTTTTTTCGGCGATAAAACAGTAGCATTATTCGATCTCTGGAGCCTTGAACATTTTTTTACCGGCTGCAACACCGCCGCTCTCCTGACATTTTTTTCAAAAAAATATTTGCGCGAATATGACCAAAAATCGCAGGCATTATTTCAAGTGATGCTCATGATCCTGCTGGAATTATTTTGGGAAATTATTGAACATTATCTCGAAGCAGGAATATCAATTGATGCAATAACTCACTGGTTTCAAGGCGTGGAATATTTTTGGAACAGAGTTTTATGCGATCCGATCATCACCGTTTCTGGATTATTTTTTATCAGAAAATTTCCTCGAGTTAAAATTTTTGCCGCAGTTTTTTCTGTAGTTTGGCTTTACGTAAATATTTTCGTCTATTCCGATTGCATGGGCTTAAATCGCGACCTAATCGCTTTAATTTCAAACATGTAATAATGACAGAGTTGCTTGAAATCACCGAAAAAAATTTCGACGTAATTCTCGATTTGCGTTACGCCACAAACAATAATGTTTGTGGTCACAAACTTTACTCCGCGCCAATTTGCTACCTTAACCAAGCCGCAGCTGAAGCGCTGCAAAAGGCGGTTATTTTAGCAAAAGATCTTGGATTAAAAATAAAAATTTTTGACGGATTTCGACCAATTGAAGTGCAACAATTTATGTTCGATAAATTTCCTAGCGACGATCCTAATGGCGGCTTTATTTCCAATCCAAAAACTGGCACGACTCCTCATTGTCGTGGCGTAGCAATTGATTTAACTCTTTGTGATTCGACAGAAAAAGAACTTGAAATGGGAACGGATTTTGACAATTTTTCCAACTTAGCTTCTCATCGCTGCAATAAAATTTCTCTCACTGCGCAAAAAAATCGCCTGATTTTACTCGGCATCATGACACTCGCCGGCTTTGATTTTTACTCGATGGAATGGTGGCATTACCAACTTTTTGATGCTAGAAAATATCCTATTATTAAAGCTCCGGAAGGAATGGTTAATGACCTCCTTTGATTTATGAAATTAAATTTTGACAATCATTTTGAAAAACTTCCGCAGGATTTTTTCAAAAAATGCTTACCGACCAATCTAAAAGATCAAAAGATTGTCGCTTATAGCGAAGAGGTTTGTCAGCTAGTTGATTTTGATTCCAAAACCCTTCTTAGCAAAAAATTCCTCAGCACAATCTCCGGAAAAAATCCCGATAAAAATTTTTCTTACCTCGCACAAAACTACGCCGGACATCAGTTTGGACATTTTGTAAATCAACTTGGCGATGGTCGCGCACTACTTTTAGCGCAAATAAAAAATCAAAAAAATGAATCATGGGATTTAGTTTTAAAGGGCTGCGGCCTTACGCCCTATTCGCGTCCCTACGTTCAAAATGCCGACGGCAAATCAGTTTTACGCTCCGCTATTCGCGAATTTTTAGCTTCGGAAAGCTTGCATCATTTAGGAATTCCAACTTCACGCGCCCTTTGTTTAATAGCTTCTGACGATATTGCGCAAAGAGAAAAAATCGAGCCCGCCGCGCAAATTATTCGCGTTGCACCTAGCCACATTCGCTTCGGAACTTTCGAATATTTTTTTTACCGCAAAGAAAATGCACAGCTAAAAATTCTCACCGACTACGCGATTAAAAATTATTTTCCTCAGGCAAAAAATTACGGCGATTTTTTAAGAGCGGTTGTGGAGTCAACGGCAACAATGATCAGTAAATGGCAAGCTTACGGATTTTGTCACGGCGTAATGAACACCGACAATATGTCAATCCACGGAATCACTTTCGATTTCGGCCCTTTCGGATTTTTAGACGAATATAATCCGCAGCACATTTGCAACCATTCTGATCAGATGGGACGATATTCCTTCGCCAATCAACCGATGATCGCTTTGTGGAATTTAAATGCTTTTGCGATTACGCTTTCGAGCTTGATTACGATGGAAGAGATCAAAGAAATTCTTGGTGAATATGAGAAAATATTCTTGGCTGAGTATCATCACTTGATGGCTGCTAAGCTTGGATTCTCAAGCGCTGATGAGGATGTAAAAAAATTAATTTACGAAACTTTGGAATTATTGGAAAAAGAAAAAATCGATTACACAAATTTTTTCCGCAACCTACTTGTCACCCCTTCGCATGACGGGGTCCATCTCAAAAAGTGGCAAGAAAAATATCAAAAACTACAAAGCTCAAAAAACTTTTCCTCACAGCTAATCAAAAAATCCAACCCCAAATTTATTCTACGAAATCACCTACTAGAAACCGCCATTAAAAAAGCAGAAAGCGCTGATTTTTCTGAAATAAAAAAACTGCAAAAAATCATGCAAAAGCCCTTTGACCAACAAAAGCAAAATGAATTGTATGCAGCCCTTCCTCCCGCTTGGGCAAAGGATTTAGAGATTTCTTGTTCGAGTTAAAATGAAGAAAAAAAAGATTTTCTCTGCCTGAGACAATCTTTTAACCCAGATCCGTCATTAAAAATTCAGGATACTTTGGCTAAAGCTTGAAAATGAAGGGCGAAATAATGTTTTTAAAACGTAAACTTACTCAGCGTAAGTGCGGATTTAAAAACATTGTTTCAACCGCGCAGTTTCAAGTTTTAGGCAAAGTAGACGAATTTCTAATGACGGATCTGGGTTCAACCCAGATCCGTCATTAGAAATTCAGGATACTTTGACTAAAGGGCACCTCTAAAAATTAGGATTTTTCGAGGAATTTTGAGTTTTAACAAATTTGTGAGAAGGTAAGCGTATTAGATATACGTGCTCTCGAGCAAATTTGTTAAAACTCAAAATTACCGGAAAAGACAATTTTTAGAGATG
>CAMCMF010000012.1 GCA_945875865.1 Rhizobium sp. Q54 | reverse complement strand
TTGGCTTAGCCAAGAAAATACGCGGTTGAATCAGAATTTTTTAGTGCGCACTTATCAAGTGATAAGCTTACGCCTAAAAAATCCCGCTTCGCCCTTTATTTTCTTGGCTAAGCCAAATTCTGTTAAATTTCTAATGACGGATCTGGGTTAAAATAATTTCTTCAAAATCGTCCGTAAATTTTTCTGCACATTACATTTTTTCTTCGGCACAATCGCGATAGATTTCTCATCAAATTTTTTCACCACGCAGCCATAAAAATCGCGTGACTTTTTCACATCATTTTGCAGCAAATATTGATAAAGATTTTTTACATTTTCTAAGCGCGGCTTATAAATATCTCCACTCACTTCAATTAAAATTAAAGCCAATAATTTTAGCGCAATTTTTTCGCTTAATTTAGCGAATTTTTTTTGCTCGATTACAAAAACCATCTCCGGCAGCAACTTCACGATTTTCCTAGCTTCAGCAAGCATTATCTCATCAAAAAAATCACGCATTTGCGCAATTTCATCCGAGGCATTTTTGATGCGTTTTTGAATGAGATTTTTTTCTTCGAAACTATCGAAAAATTTTCTGATTTTATTGCGCAGAAATTTTTCATCATCATTGGTTTCATCTTCAAACCACCGCGTTTTTTTGCTGAGTAGAAAATTTTTCAAATCTTCTTTTTCAATATTTAAAAGCGGCCTAACCAGCTTGATTTTTTTATATTCCAAAACTTCTGACATTGTCGATAATCCATCCAAACCAGAGCCACGAAATAAACGAATTAAAAAATTTTCTGCCGCATCTCCTAAATGATGTCCGAGAAATAAAAACTCGATTTTATTTTTTTCACAAAAGTCGTGGAGCATTTCATAGCGAGCCTCGCGCAAATTTGCTTCGATATTTTTTTGCGGAATTTTTTTATCTGAAATCGTCAGAATTTGATGAGAAATTTTTTTCTTCTGCAAAATTTTACTCAGCTCTTGCGCCTCAATTGACGAGGTTTGGCGCATTTTGTGATCAACAGTTATTGCAAAAAGTTTGATTTTTTTTGCACGACAAAATTCATCAAGAATTAAAGTTAAAGCTAAAGAGTCGCAACCGCCCGAAACGGCAACAGCAATAGTTTTTGGAAGTTTTTTTGGAAAAATTTCTTCAATCTTAATTAAAGCAAATTTAAGCAGTTCGTTCATTTGATCTAAAAATTTTTGGTTTTTTATAAAAATCTTTCTGCCCATCCAATTTAAATTATGAACAAAAAAGCCTTCTCACTCATCGAATTATCAGTCGTAATTTTAATTATTGGCATCTTGGTTGCTGGCGTAACTCAAGGCAGCAGATTGGTAAATCGCATGAGATTGTCTGCAGCAAGGGCAATTACCTCATCTTCTCCGGTTAATTCAATTCGAGATATTGTCGGCTGGTGGGAAACAACGCTGGAGCAAAGTTTTAATGGCACAGAGCCCGAAGAAGATTCAGATGGAGATACTGGCGGCATCACAACTTGGTATGATATCAATCCACAATCGACAGTTAAAAATAACGCTACCTCACCAGCCACAACCAACAATCCCGGCTATACCGCTTCTGGCTCAATAAACAATTTGCCGACCCTTAATTTCAATGGCTCTGATCATTATCTTCATTTTGATGGAACAAGTTTAGCAAACTCAAATTATTCAATTTTTGTTGTCGAGCAGCGCACAAGTGGCACTGGAGATTACAGGTATATGATAGCTTCTTCCAATGGCTCTGGGATCACAAATCAACTATTACAGGTTGGCTATAGAAACAGCAGTACAATAACTTGGGGACAATTTGCTAATGATTTCAATGTCAGTGTAGCCAGTTACAACGTCCCGATAGCGAGGATTCACTCTCTAGTTTTTGGCTCAGCACTACCAACTGCAAAATCTTACTATTTAAACGGTGCGGTACAAACTTTAAATAATACTTACGGCAGCGCCGTTGCATCCCAAGGACTGACCTCATATACCAACGCCACTTTTGGTCTTTACGGGACTGATCAAAATGTTTATTACCAAGGCAATATTGGTGAAATAATAATTTTTAACCGCGCTTTAAAAAACGAAGAACGCGATGCGATTGAAGATTACTTGGGAAGAAAATGGGGAATTAGGGTTTTATAAAGAAGATTAAGGAAGGTGAGGAATAAAAATTTCTTAGAGCCTGTCTTGAATCTTTTTTAATCACAGATTTTGGCATATTTTTAGCGATTTTTGCGTAAAATTTTTCCCCCTCCGCTGGGCGTGGTTTGTAACCGCGCCCTTATGTTCAGTCACTTTTAATTATTTGAAACGTTAAGGACAGGATTGCAAATCCCGCCCAGCATTCAAATCAGCATCAAGCATCGAGTCAGAAATTTTTAAGCCAACACATCACGCATCGAATAAAATCCAGGCTGTTTCGCAGTTCCCCAGATTGCAGCTCTCACCGCACCTTTAGCAAAAATATCTCTGTTTGAAGCTTTGTGAGTAAGTTCGACACGCTCTCCGTCGCCAGCAAAAATTACGGCGTGATCCCCGATTACATCGCCGCCTCTAAGCGCTGCGAAGCTGATTTCACCTTTTTCGCGTTTGGCTTCTTTGCCGGATCTGGTGGTTTTGCCCATGGTTTTTAGGTCGATGTTGCGGCCTTTGGCTGCTGCAGCGCCTAGAGATAATGCGGTTCCAGATGGCGCATCAACTTTATTTCTGTGATGCATTTCTACGATCTCGATATCGAAATCATCATGCAAAATTCCTGCCACTTTTTCGACTAAGTTCATCAATAAATTTACACCAAGCGACATATTGGAAGACCAGATGATTGCGGTCTCTTTGGCGTAAGAAGCGAATTTTTGTTTTTCATCCTCAGAAAAACCTGTCGTGCCACAAACCAATACTTTCTTGGCTGCAGCACATTTTGCCGCCATTTCTAAACTTAAAACTGGCGAAGAAAAATCGATAATGGCGTCGCAAGATTGAACGAATGTATCCACATCTGCAGTCATTTTTGTACCACTTTTTTCGAAGCCTAAAAACTCTCCCAAGTCTCCACCTTCTTGACCGCCGCCTTTTCGAACTAAAGCTGAAACGAGCTCGGTTACTGCGTCTTGTAAAACTAAAGTGGCGATAGTGCGGCCCATTCTGCCGGTGATTCCAGTGACTCCGATTTTCATATTTTTGTGATTGTTGATTACATTTTATCAATTTGTCATCCCCGCGAAGGCGGGGATCCAGTGTGTTTTAAGCCAGCTTGTTTTAAGAGCCTCTTGAAGCATTGGCATGACAGAGAAAAAACTAGGAAGACAAACAGCTAAAGGCAAATTAAATTCTTGCACTTGCTGGCATCGCTTCTTAGAATTTTCACTCTGTTTTTCACCGCTTCCGGTCTCAATAATTTCTCATAAAATTTCAAAAAAATGACTACACAAAACGTGATTCAAGTTGCTGTTGGTAAAGATATTCAGTCAGTTTCTCTCGTCGCTGAGATGAAAAAATCCTATCTCGATTATGCCATGAGCGTAATCGTTGCCCGTGCGATTCCCGATGCTTGCGATGGCTTGAAACCTGTGCATCGCCGCATTCTTTTTGCCATGTATGAGGGCGGTTATGATTACAATAAACCCTTCAAAAAATCGGCGAGAATTGTCGGTGAAGTGATGGGTAAATATCACCCTCATGGTGACTCGGCAATCTACGAATCTTTGGTTCGTATGGCGCAAGATTTTTCGATGCGCGTGCCATTGATTGATGGACAAGGTAACTTCGGTTCAATTGATGATGATCCGGCGGCTGCAATGCGTTACACTGAATCGCGTTTGGAAAAAATTTCCCACACAATGCTGGACGATCTCGACAAAGACACCGTCGATTTTATTCCCAATTATGATGGCCATGAAAGAGAGCCAAAAGTTTTGCCAGCACGTTTTCCTAATTTATTAGTGAATGGTTCTGGCGGTATCGCTGTTGGTATGGCGACAAATATTCCTCCGCACAATTTAGGCGAAGTTATCGACGCTTGTCTTGCTTACATCGATAATAATGAAATCACCATTGAGGAGATCATTAAAATCGTACCCGCACCTGATTTTCCAACCGGCGGTATAATTCTTGGACGCTCAGGATCTGAGTCTGCAGCTCGCACTGGACGCGGCTCTGTCGTGATGCGCGGTAAGCATAAAATCGAGAAAAAAGCTGGCGGAAAAAATGCCATCATCATCGAAGAAATTCCTTACCAAGTCAATAAAGCCAAGCTGGTAGAAAAAATCGCCGAGCTAGTAAAAGAGAAAAAAATCGAAGGAATTACTGATTTGCGCGATGAATCTGATCGTGATGGAATCCGCGTCGTTATTGAACTGCGCCGCGATGCCATGGAAGAAGTTATCATCAACCAACTTTACAGTTTCACTGAACTTCAAAGCAATTTCAGCGTCAATATGTTGGCGCTAAATCATGGCTCTCCGCAATTAATGGGCACTCTTGATGTGATTAGAATCTTCACTGATTTTCGTCTTGAAGTTACTACCCGCAGAACAAATTTCTTGCTCAATAAAGCCCGTGATAAAACTCACATCTTAGTTGGCTTGGCGGTTGCTGTAGCTAATATCGACGAAATTGTTGATCTGATCAAAAAATCAAAAGATGTCGCGGAAGCACGAGAAAAATTGTTAGCGAAAGCTTGGCCAGTTGGCATCGTCGAAACAGTAATCAAACTCATCCAAGATAGAAGCAACGTCGTTAAAGACGGAAAATTTTATTTCTCCGAAGCGCAAGCAAAAGCAATTTTAGAAATGAGATTGGCGCGTTTGACTGGTTTGGAAATGGAAAAAATCAGCGACGAGTTAAAACTTTTGGCTGCTGAAATCGCCGGCTATCTCGAGCTTCTTTCTAATCGCATTAAAATGTTGGAATTAGTTAAAAAAGAACTTCGCGATGTTAAAGATCAATTCGCCACTCCTAGAAAATCCATCATCGAAGATTCTGAATTTGAAGTTGATATCGAAGATCTAATTCCCAAAGAAGACATGGCAGTTGTTGCCACAATGGGCGGTTACATCAAACGTGTTGCACTTACAGCTTACCGCACGCAACGCCGTGGTGGCAAAGGTCGCAGCGCGATGGATGTTCGCGATGAAGATGTCACAACTGACATTTTTGTGACCAACACTCACACGCCGATTTTGTTCTTTTCTAACAAAGGAAAAGTTTATCGCTTAAAAACTTACAAGCTTCCGCTAGGCTCACCCCAAGCTCGTGGCCGCGCTTTGGTGAATTTATTACCGCTAGAACAGGATGAAAAAATCTCGACAATTTTAGCACTTCCTGAAGATGAAACTAAATGGAAAGATCTAAGTATTTTATTTGCGACATCACACGGCGACGTGCGTCGTAACTCGATGGATCAATTCGTTGATATTCGCTCATCAGGAAAAATCGCCATGAAGTTGGAGGCTGATCAAGCATTAATCGGCGTAACTTTATGCACCGAACAAGATGACATTCTTCTCTCGACAAAAGATGGAAAATGTATCCGTTTCCCGTCTTCAAAATTACGTTTATTCCAAAGCCGAAATTCAACTGGAGTGCGCGGAATAAAACTTGAAAGCAAAAATAAAGTGATCGCGCTTTCAATCCTAAAGCACGCTGGCGAAGATTCCGAGATCAAAGATAAATATCTCGGCATCAATTTAGAAAAACGTTTAGCACTTCGCGACGCTTTGATTTTCAACAAAAAATTAAAAGAAAATCCGTCAGACGATTTACTCGTCCAACCAATGGATATTCCAACAATTAAAGGCTGCGATTTACCAAAAGAAAAAATCGAGGAAATGGCGGAAAATGAAGAATTTATTTTGACGATTACCGAAAATGGTTTCGGCAAAAGATCTTCAGCTTACGAATATCGCATCACTAATCGCGGCGGTTCGGGAATCACCAACATCGTTACTTCAAAACGTAATGGAAACGTGGTTGCCAGCTTCCCAGTTGAAGTGAAAGACCAAATCATGCTCATCACCAACCAAGGAACTTTGATTAGAACTGAAATCGGTTCGGTAAGAATTTCTGGCCGTAACACACAAGGCGTAACTTTGATTAAAACCAAAGACGAAACTGTGGTCTCAGTTGCTAGGATTGCTCACACTGGAAATAAGGAAGTTGATGAGGCGGAAACTGGTGAGGAAACTTCTGATGAAAATCAGGAAGTTGCGATTGAAGCATCGGCTTCGGAATAATTTTATAGAAATAGCATATGAAAATCGATGTTTCACTTCTACAGAAAGCTATCACAAGTCTTGATGAAGTTTTGAAACTCGAAAAAAATGCCATCATTTGCGATTCTACGATTCAGCGCTTCGAATATGTTTTTGAATTCGCCATCAAATTTATTCGCCGCTATATCGAACAAAATTATTCCAACATGAGCGATTATGATGCGAATAATTTTCGTGATGTAATTCGCACCGCTTTACAACTAAAGATTACGGAAAAATCCTTCGAAGATTGGATCAGATATCGCGACGCCAGAAATAAAACTAGCCATGGATACAGCGAAAAAGCAGCTGAAGAGGTTTATTCAATAGCAAAAGAATTTTTACCAGAAGCAAAATTGATCTGCAAATTTTTAGAAAAAAACATCGCATGAATCTCGAAGAGAAATTTATTTTTCTGATAAAAAACTGCGTAAAAAAATTTCTTCCAGAAGCAAAAATTTTTATTTTTGGATCGAGGGTAAAAGAAACAAATCGCGAATTTTCTGACATTGATATTGCGATTAGAAGCGCAGAAATAAATTCTGCCGCACTTGCCAAAATAAGGTTTGAGCTAGAAGAATCAGCGCTGCCTTATAAGGTTGATGTTGTTGATTATGATGAGCTTGATGAAGGAATTTTGGATAAAGCGACAGAGATTTAATTTAATTTTAATGAGCATTTACCAACCACAAACAAACCCAAAATGAAAAATTTACACACCAAAATTTCTCTTTTTAAAAATAAAAAAATCAGAAAAATTCTTCACGAGAATGAATGGTTTTTTTCTGTAATTGATGTTGTTGCTGCTTTGACCGATAGCGCAAATCCGCGGGATTATTGGTTTAAAACAAAAACTAGAGTTGAGGAAGAGGAGAAAATTCAGTTGTCGACAATTTGTCGACAACTGAAACTTGAATCTAGTGACAGCAAAAAATATGAAACCGATTGTGCCAACACCGAAGGCATCTTCCGCATCATCCAATCAATTCCATCACCCAAAGCTGAACCATTCAAACGCTGGCTCGCTAAGGTTGGATTTGAGAGAATTCAGGAAATTGAAAATCCAGAATTAGCCACCAAACGCACCAGAATTCTCTACAAACTCAAAGGCTATTCCGACGATTGGATTGAAAAAAGAATGCGCGGAATCGCGATTCGTGAGGAACTGACTGATGAATGGAAAAATCGTGGCGCCGATGAGAATCGTGATTACGAGATTTTAACTGCAGAAATTTCGAAAGCGACTTTTGGGATGACGCCATCCGAATATAAAGAGCATAAAGGTTTGAAGCGTCACAATCTCCGGGATCACATGGATGATTTTGAATTAATTTTCACCATGCTTGGTGAACGCTCGACAACTGAAATTCATCGCAATGAAAATTCTCGCGGCGTGAAAAAGTTAAAAGAAGATTCCAAAATCGGCGGAAAAATTGCGGGGAATGCTAGGAAGGAATTGGAAAAAAAACTTGGTAGATCGGTGGTTTCGAAGAAAAATTTTTTGACGAAAAAATCCAACAAAATTGGAAATGATTAATTTGAAAAAGCTCCTAGTATTTGTTGTTATAATTTCTGCCATGCTATGTCTTGCAGCGATAGCTATTGACCTAAAAGGTATTGATGGGGATTGGAGTAAATTATTTTCAATAATTGGAGATTGTGGTCAGATTTTAATTGCTCTTGGAATGTTTTATTTGGGTTGGCAAGGGCATAAAAAAATCTCCTTTGAGGAGAAGATTTTGATCAAAGATCACCACACCAGAGTTCTTGATACGGTCGAAGAAATTAGAAGATTCATTCAAACCTCATCTCCGATAGATATTAATTACCTAAACCCCATTTTGAACCTTCTTGCGCTATCCAGAGAGGCAAAGCTAATCATCTCTTCAGACATATGCGATCATATTTACGACAATCTTTTTGTGCTTTATAATGAAATAGTAATAACTAATAAAAATGATCCAACTCTTTGGGCGAAGGAGGCAAAAGCGATTCTAGACTTGTTCGAGCTTTATAAAAAACACTTACAAATGAAATGATGTGGCGCGCCAAGAAAGTAAATTTTAATAAAATCAAACCGCTAGTTTAATTATGCATTTAGTAACAAAGGCCAAATATGCCGGCAATTACAAAATCGAAATCGTTTTTGACGATGGCAAAAAAGGAATTGTTGATTTGAAAGATTTTATTTTTTGCGACAAAAGAACTGTATTTGAAAGACTTCGTGATGCTAAGCAGTTCAGAAATTTTTTATTGGATAACCAAACAATAGTTTGGGGCGATGATTTAGATTTAGCTCCGGAATTTCTTCATGATTTATTAATCGAACAAAATTCAACAAAATGACTTACACAATCCAAGGAAAAAACAACGTTTATGAACTTGTAGTTGGTTGCGAAATTCACGCGCAAGTTGCGTCTCATTCCAAACTATTTTCACGCGCCGCAACGGAGTTTGGTGCCGAGCAAAATTCTCATGTTTCTCTAGTTGATGCTGCCATGCCGGGTATGCTTCCAACCATTAATGAGCTTTGCGTAAAACAAGCGATAAAAACCGGACTTGGAATTAATGCGCAGATCAATCTCAAATCGATTTTCGATCGCAAAAATTATTTCTATCCCGACTTGCCGCAAGGTTATCAAATTTCACAATTTTCCAATCCAATTATTGGTGAAGGTGAAGTGGAAATTTCGCTCGAAGATCACAGTAAAAAAATTATTCGAATTGAAAGAATTCACCTCGAACAAGATGCTGGAAAATCAATTCATGATCAACACCCTTCTCTTTCGCTAATCGATTTGAACCGCTGTGGCGTTGCCTTGATGGAGATTGTTTCCAAACCCGATATGCGCTCGCCTTACGAAGCTTCGGAATATGTTCGCGTCATTCGCGAAATTTTGCGCGCGCTTGAAACTTGTGACGGCGACATGGAAAAAGGAAATTTGCGTTGTGATGCTAACGTTTCGGTGCGCGTAATTGGTGAAGAAAAATTGGGAACGCGTTGCGAAATAAAAAATTTAAACTCGATGCGCAACATCGGTCGCGCCATTGAATTTGAAGCAGCGCGCCAAGTTGAGATTTTAGAAAATGGTGGAAAAATTTCTCAAGAAACTCGTCTTTTCGATGCAATAAATGGCACGACTCGAACCATGAGAAGTAAAGAAGACGCGATGGATTACCGTTATTTTCCAGATCCCGATCTCCCGCCGCTAGTGCTTTCACAAGAATTTGTTGATGAAATAAAAAAATCACTTCCAGAAATGCCGCAGGCAAAAAAAGCGCGCTACATGTCGCTTGGAGTTCCTGAATATGATGCCGGAGTTCTCACTGCTGACACTGAAATTTCTGCTTATTTTGAAAAATTAATTGAGAAGCATGAACCAAAAATCTGCGTCACTTGGCTTACAGTTGAGCTATTTGGACGCATGAATAAAACGGGAATTAATTTCGGAAATTTAAAAGTTAGCGCTGAAAATTTAATCGGACTTTTTGACTTGATGACCAGCGGAGAAATTTCCGGAAAAATCGCCAAAGATGTTTTGGATGAAATGTTTGAAAGCGGAAAAGCTGCAGCTGCAATCGTTGAATCTAAAGGCCTAAAACAAGTTTCTGATTCCGGCGCCATCGAAAAAATTATCGATGAAGTTTTAGCAAAAAATGCCGGTCAGCTAGAAAATTATCGCAACGGACAGGAAAAACTTTTCGGATTTTTTGTCGGACAAGTGATGAGGGAAAGTAAGGGACAAGCCAATCCAAGCGTGGTGAATGAGTTGCTGACGAAGAAGTTGAAGTCATAAAAAAAGTTGGATGTTTTTAGCATCCAACTTTTTTTATTTAGGACGATTGCCGAATCTAAAATTCAGCTTTTAGAAATTATAAACTAGACCGATTTTAAATGTTTTAATTTTGATACGATCTTTTTCGCCGTAAGTGTCGTAGTTAATTTTTAGCCATTGCTGATCATAAGAAACTTTTGCAGATAGATTTTTATTAATGTTATAAGACGCGCCTAATCCATATACTGAGCTATTATGACGATCGCGATGCTGACTATTGACATTGACGAATGTTATTTCGGATTGAGTTCTCGCCACACCGTAACTAACGAAGGTAGAAAATTTTTCTGATAGATCATATCCTAGAGCAAATCTAGCTCCGTAACGATCATTAATTTTTAAACTATTATCTCCATTAAAAAGATTATTTCTATGAAAATCCTTTGTTTTGGCGGATAATTTTTCATAAAAAATTTCTGGTGAAATAAAGATGTTATTTTTTTTGAACTTATACCCCGTATTCAATCCGATCCCACTATTATCATTTTCAGATCTTCCTCCGTCGGGAGAAACATATCCAGTGCCATTATTATTATAAGTATGCTCAACCCTAGAGGATAAGTAGTCGACACCAACGTAAAGATTTCCTTCCACGCCATAAAAATTTTCTTTAGCCAAGGCTTCAGAATTAATTTGCGTAGAAATTAACGCAGTAAAAATAAAAAGTTTTGTTTTAGAAAGCTTCATGAATTCCTCTTGTTTTTTATTTATAAGTTAAGCTTGATGAGTAATTAAGCGGTCTTTGGATTGCTTAGACTCTATGGGATTTATTCTGTTTCAACAAAAATTTACGAGGAGATTAGTATGACTAAAGAAATTAATCCAATAGCATTGGTAGTAGGTGCGGGTACGGTTGCTGTACAGGTTGCTGCACAAGGTGGACAAACAAAACCAATTACTAAAACTACGTCTAAAGCTCCGACAGCTCCGGCTCCGGCTCCGACTTCGACTCCGACTTCGACTCCAGCTACGACTCCAGCTCTTACAACTGAACAGCAACAAGCAATATCAACACTAACGTCAACATTCACAACAGCGCAAATACAAGCAATACTGACAACACTACCAACGCCAACACCAGAACAAATAACAACAACAACCGCAGAAATACTAGCAACACTAACAGTAGAACAAACACGAGCACTAACAGTAGAACAAACACGAGCACTAACAACAGCATTGTCAACACTATCAACGCTAACAGCAGAACAAACAAAAGCACTAACACCAACTCCGACTTCGACTCCGACTCCGACTGTAGATACGAATCAAGATGAAACTCAAGCAGCAACTCAAGCACTAACTACAGCTTTGGGAAATGCGACAAGCTATATTGCAACGACTGCTGCAACGACTGCTGTAACGTCTTTTTTAACGAATCTTAGTTCTACTACTACTACTCAAACTCTAGAAGGTATCACACAAGCGCTGACTAATGCAACAAATTCCACAGTAGTACCCGAAAATTCATCTAGGTCAGAAGATTCAACAAGTCTCGCGGCGATCATTGGGGCCTCTGCTGCAGCTATTCTTGCTGCTATAGCTCTTTATAAGAATAAAGATACTATCTCTAATTGGTTTAACAGTGTAATAAATTCTGTGCTGGGAAGAGAGCCACAAGACGTGCTACCAATGCATCCTCCGATGACAACGCAGATGTGGGATAACCCAGTTCATGGGTTATATGAGACCGCTACAGATAGCAATGTGATAGATGAGACGAGTCTGGGTCTCTATTATCATGCTACAGATATACCTCTTCTTTCCGCTAACAATTATGATCCGCTAACAACAATACCGAGGTATGATGTTCCAATATTCTCTGGTACAAGTAGTTCAACTTACGCAAAGCCTAATCAAGGAAATAGATATGCGGATCTGGGAGCAAAAGAAGAATCAACACCTAAGGACGCTTATTTCGAAGTTGCTGTGAAATCTGAGAATCCTCTCACTGATGTCAGTGGTTACGAAATTCCATCTACAATTCCATCTACTCAAAATTTTGAAGAAAATACGTATGCGGAACCGTATGAGGGGAATGTTGCTGATCATCCTTCAATTTATTCGCAACCGAATCCTGGCATTGCTGATTCAAATCCCGCGAAGCAGCCTACTAGTAATCCAAGCTCGCCCATCACCAAGGCCACAGGAGGCAAAAGTAGTGATGGAAGGTCGTGATTAAATAAAAATGGGACTGAAGAAATTCTTCAGTCCCATTTTTTTAATTATGCCTAAATTTATTAAGAAAAATTAATCAGCATTTCTTTCCCGCAGTATTTTATTTTTGGCGATGCCTTCTTGGCGGAGCTTTTCTTTTGTTTCAGAAATTTTTTCATCCTTCATTACTTTTAAAACATCAACTAATTGCGGAATCCATAATTGTGGTTCCGGAGCTGGGGCATCCTTAACGCTATTCGCCGCGATAACTGCTTCCATTGCGGTTAAAACAATCTCATCGGTAACAAGAATTTTAGCAGCCTCCGCCATTTCATAAAATCTCAACGAAGCAATTAGTGAATCTCCGCCATGCTTAAGCATGAAATGTTTTTCTTCAGCTTCCATCATTTTAACGATTTCTATTTCATCATTACTTAATCCAAAAATCTCTTTGTAAGACTGGCTTGGAGCAGGATCTGGCATGAATATTTGTGTGGAAATATTCTTGGCAATTTCGGCAGAAATTGTGCTTTCTGTAATATGTTTTGAATCGCTGGAAGTGAGAATCACCACGCAATTTTTTTGCCTCATGCGCGCCAAAAATTCTCCAACATGAGGCGCGAGAATAATATTATCCAAAAGATCCCAAGCCTCGTTAAGCACAATAATTGCTGGCTTGCCATCAAGTGCCATTTCGATGCGATGCAGTAAATAAATCACCGTTGGAATCAAAATCGGCTTTTGGGCATGAACTTCAGTTAGATCAAAAGCCATCACTTCATCAGACCAATTAATCTCAGTTTTCGATCCAAAAATATGCTGCAAAGATTTTCCATTCCACACTTTCAAGCGCGCGTGAATTGTCGGGGTTTGCGAATTATTAAAAACTTCGCAAGCCGCAGTAAAATCAGGAGAGTTCGCGGTGAAGATGCGATCGATAATTCCGGGAATTAATTGTAGTTCATTTTCCGAAACTGGATCCTTGGCGAAAGAAACTAAGCTGGTAAAAAAATCAGCAAGAAATCTTTTTGTTTCATTGTTACGCGGCAGCAAAAGTGGATTGAGATGTAAAAATTGTGGATCAGCTAAATCGTGATGCGCCATGTCGTAATAATGGCCATTGATTGCTTTGATGAGGCACTTCGTCTCATTTTCAAAATCAAAATAAAATAGTTTGTTTTTGAATTTTCGCGCCTGCAAAAGTAGAAAATTTAGTAATTCTGTGCGATTAGTTTTTGGTCCCAAAATTACAGTGTGACCTAAATCACCATCGTGAAAATTGAAAAAATATGGCGTGTCCAAAACTGTTTTTAAAACACAAACCGCCGGTCCCCAAAAATTTCCTTCCATCGATCCCGATGGAAAATTATGTAGAGCGGCAAAGCCTGCAATGCGATGTGAATTGATGATGCGCTGACGACGCAAGAAACTAAAATTCGCCGGCAATTGTGCCCAAAAACAATGTTCAGCAAAAATATCTTCACGCACTACCACAAAGCCCAGAGCGTTGAATTGCTCGAAAGCTAATTTCACAGCCTCTTCTAATTCCTGCTGAGTTTTACTGATGATCATGATGGTAATTTGCTGCTTACCGTAATCGGTCGAAACACCACTTTTACTTTCAATAAAATTTGCAATGCCGCTTTCTTGGCGGAATTGTTCATCGCCACTAACTTGCAAAATGTAATTTTGATATTCGTAAGGCTCGATGTCTTTTTTTGTGAAGGCAAAATCGAATGATTGAGTGATGATGAATTCAAATGGAAGTTGCAAAATGCGATCGAGAGAAGCGGCAGAAACTTCGAAATATTCCTTCAACGAAAACATCGCGGCAAAATTTTTATTTTGATTGCCAACCACTTCCAATTCACGATCGCCAAAAGCAACTTTATGCGTTGTCATTTCATTGGAGATATCGTTTGCAGTTAGCGGGAATCGGTCTTCGTAGAGATTTACTATTTTGCCAAAAAAGCGCATCGGTTCGGAATAAAGCGCGCCATCCCATTCTTTAAATCCCAATAATTTACCACCATAATCTGAGGTTTCTTGTAATAAACCGGCAACAACTTGTGACAATTTTTTGTGAGCTTCAATCAAAGCTTGGTTATGTAATTTTCCAATCGCGCCGTAAGAAAAAGAGCGAAAAAAAGATTTAACATTTACGATTGAAGTATCGAGCCCCTCAATGATGACTGTGACGTAAAGTTCGTTAACAAATTGATCATCCCAACTATTTTCCCTCACCCAATCCTTGTTGATATAATCAGCAAAAAAATCTTCAAACTTACCTTTCGGAGAAATATTTTTTTTGCGGCGAATCGTGGTAAACCACAAAGCAAAATTATTTTCCTTCACACAATCTTTTACCGCATCGCGCACCGTATCGCGCAGAGAAATCAATTCAGAAATTACTGAAGCATTGCTGAAACCTGTAATGCGAATAATCTGCAAAAGCTCGCCATTCTTGGTTAGAATGGTGTTGGGATCATAGTGGCAAACGTAAGGAATAAAATCTTCATCCGGTTTTTTGGCAATTAAATTGCTCGGATTATTTTTAGATTTCTTGATGACGTTGCTGATTATTGCTTGGAGGATCGGATTCATCTTTTTAAATCACGTTGATTGTAGCCAGTGTAGAGCTGACGAGGACGACCAATTTTGAAAGCTGGATCTTCGATCATTTCTTTCCATTGCGCAATCCAACCGCTCGAGCGTGCGATGGCGAAAATTACCGTGAATAAATTGCTCGGAATTCCTAAGGCTTTGTAAATTATTCCAGAATAAAAATCGACGTTGGGGAAAAGTTTTCGTGAAACAAAATATTCGTCATTAAGCGCGATTTTTTCGAGCTCAATTGCGATGTTCAAAAGTGGATCTTTAACACCAAGTTCTTTCAAAACTTCGTCGCAAGATTTTTTCAAAACTGCGGCGCGCGGATCGTAATTTTTGTAAACACGATGACCAAATCCCATCAAGCGGAATGAATCATTTTTATCTTTAGCGCGTTTAATAAATTCGGGAATGCGATCCACGGTTGCGATTTGTTTTAGCATTTCAATCACCTCTTCATTGGCGCCACCGTGAGCCGGACCCCAAAGCGAAGAAATTCCAGCGCCGATACAAGCAAAAGGATTTGCGCCAGAAGATCCTGCGAGACGAACTGTTGAGGTTGAAGCATTTTGTTCGTGATCAGCATGCAAAACTAAAATCATTTCCATCGCCTTAGCAATTGCAGGAGTCACGTAATGCGGATTGTTGGGACGATCAAACAACATGTGCAGAAAATTTTCGGCAAAACCATGTTCCTTGTTTGGATACATGATTGGTTCACCGATCGAATATTTGTAAGCCATCGCCGCAAGATTCGGCATTTTGGAAATGATTTTATAAACCACATCCATGCGACCTTCTGGCGTGTGAATATCCATGGTTTCGTGATAAAAAGCAGAGAGCGATGCAACAGCTCCAACCATGATTGCCATTGGATGTGCGCGTCTTGGAAAACCACGAAAAAGAATATTGATTTGTTCGTGAACAAACATGTTTTTGATGATGCCAGTTTTAAATTCTTTGTATTGCTTAGCGTCCGGCAATTCACGATTTAACAGCAAATAAGCCACTTCAAGATATTCACTTTTTTTCGCCAAATCACCAATATCATAACCGCCGTGACGCAAAATTCCTTGCTCGCCATCGATGAAAGTTATTTTTGATTCACAAGATGCGGTGGAAAGAAAACCTGGATCATAAGTGAACATGCCACTTTCTTTGTAGAGCGCAGAGATGTCGATGACATCTTGACCAATCGTAGCTTTGCGAATTGGTAGTAAAATTTCCTTACCATTTGGAAGTGTTAATTTTGCTGATTCAGACATGAGAAAATTACAAATTACGATTTAAGAAATGCGAATTAGATTGGAGCTTGATGAATCATCAAAATCAAAAGAAAAATCAATAATTTATAAAGAAATTTTTTTCATGAACTCTTTAGGTTTTAACAAGCCAGAAAAAAACACGCGTGTCGTGGTCGCAATGTCGGGAGGTGTTGACTCCTCTGTTGTTGCCTGTCTTTTGCACGAGCAAGGTTTTGATGTTATTGGAATCACTCTGCAACTTTACGATATCGGCGATGCGCTGAAAAAAAAGAATGCCTGCTGCGCCGGAGTTGATATTTATGACGCTAAAAATATCGCCGAAAAATTTGGCTTCCCGCATTATGTTTTAAATTACCAAAATCTGTTTCGTGAATCTGTAATTGATGATTTTGTGGAATCTTATTTGGGCGGCGAAACGCCAATTCCTTGCGTGAAATGCAATCAAAGCGTGAAGTTTCGCGATTTATTAAAAGTAGCGCGCGACCTTGGTGCTGATGCCTTGGCGACTGGTCACTACGTACAAAGAAAAGTTGGAGAAAATGGCGCAGCGCAATTGCATAAAGCAGTGGATGATGACAAGGATCAGAGTTATTTTTTATTCACCACCACAAAAGAGCAGATCGAATTTTTACGTTTTCCTTTAGGCGGAAATAAAAAAGAGAAAACTCGCGAGGAAGCGCAGCGCCTTGGTTTAACCGTTGCCAATAAACCTGATTCGCAAGATATTTGTTTCGTGCCCAATGGCGATTACGCCTCAGTAATTCGTCGTCACCGACCTTCCGCTTTTAAAAAAGGAAATTTAATTCACATCGAAACCAAAAAGATTTTAGGCGATCATGATGGCATCATTAACTTCACTTTGGGTCAAAGACGTGGCCTTGGAATTGCTTATCCCGAGCCACTTTACGTAGTTAAAATTGATCCAGTAGAAAATGTAGTTTTTGTTGGCGAAGAAAAATTTTTACAAAATAAAAAATTCGTAATGCGCGAAATAAATTGGTTGGCCGATGATGTTGATTGCACAAAAGAAATTCACGCAAAAGTTCGCCTTCGATCCAATCAAGAAGAAGCTCCGGCAATAATAAAATTTTTAGCAGATGGTCGCGCTGAAGTGGTGATGAAATCGATGAGCCGCGCAATAACTCCCGGACAAGCTTGTGTGATTTATGATGATTCTAGGGTGCTTGGCGGTGGTTGGATTACTAAGGAAGTCGAGTGATTTAGAAATAATGGCGCCTCTAAAAATTAGGATTTAAAGACAATTTTTAGAGATGCCATTACTTCACCAAATGATACTGATTACACTTGGTCTTACCGTCATTATATATGCAGTCATATTGGTCTGCGCTACGATGATCGCATGAAGAAAGGATTAGAAGGGCAAAGATAAATTTTTTCATGGATTCTCTGATTTAGATGTGAACTAAAAAGAGCTATAATGGCGGTGACTACCAAAAAGATTTTTTTTAATAAGGGATGAGATGATTTAAAAAGAAAGGTTAATTTTTTTCTGAAAAAAAATCCTAAATCGGAATAAAAAAGCGAATCTCTCAGCTTAAGGGCGCCTCTAAAAATTAGGATTTTTCGAGGAATTTTGTTAAAACTCAAAATTACCGGAAAAGACAATTTTTAGAGGTGCCCTTAAGGGGGTCATAAAACCTTCGAATATTTAACCACAAAAATCACAACGCAGTCGCTGCAAAACAATCAACCAACACTTGATTCAAATATCTCCCCTCACTTGCAACTTTTTGTGGATCTGATTCTTGATTTTCTGGAAGAAAAATATCCGCAATGTAGCGACCGTAAATATCGGTTTTGTTGGTTTTGATTATTAGAAATTCCACATCTTTTAAAAGTTTTTTTAGAATCGAAAAAGATTTTTTACCCGCAGCAGTTTCAAGCTCTGGGGCATTGATTTGAGCTAGGCGCAAAATCTCTTTGTGAAAAATTCCAAAACCTAAATCGAGAGAAACGCGAATGGTGTCGCCGTCAACCACGCGCTCTAAAAAAGCTTTGTAAGTGTGAATTTCTTTTGAAGGGATTTTGATTTTTTTAAGTGAATAATTTTTGTCATTTTTTTCACTTACCACAACGTCACCAACAGTTCCAATCTCAGAAGTAGCAGAAAAAATATTAAATCCCAAATCAACAAACATTTCTTTTGAACCCTCCATTCTCGCTAGTCGGTAGGCAAATAATTTTCCGCGAGAGAATTTTAATTTTTGCGAAACTGCTAATTTTTTTGACTGATTTTTTTTAGGTTTTTCTTTTCTTTGCTCGGCAATTTTTTTCTGCAAAACATCGCCACTCCATTCATTTTCTCTGGCTAAATCTTCAAGATATTTTCTTTCGTCTTTGTCTTGAATGCCCGCCAAAACTCGGTAATGCGACCAATTTAATTTTGGATCGTCTTTAGGAAGTTTTGGATAGGCTTGGTAAAAATTGTGCATTTTGTAAAGTGCGCTGGAAGAAATTTTTACATCTCGCTCAAGACGCAAAATCAAATTCTTTCCGTAAGTCTCGTCACGATTTTTTGACAAATGCTCTTCAACCAATCTGCCAATTTCGTGACACATTTCAATTTTTTGACGCGTAATTTTTTGCTGAGTTTTTTCTAAATTTTGCTGAATTTCTGCAAGCAGCTTTTTGTACGCGGACTCAATAGTAACAACGTTTTGCATGTGATTTATTTTAAATTTAAAAAGATTTTGTCCTGCAGGACAAAATCTTTTTTTCAAGCTAGATTGGAATAAAAATCGTCACCCGCAAACCGCCAAGATGCGAATCAGAAAGTTTGATGCGACCACCTTGCGAAGTGATGCCATCCATTACAATTGCCAATCCCAATCCCGATCCGCCCGACAGGCTTTTTTTATCCATATTGCGCGAATTATCGATGCGGTAAAATGGCTTAAAAACATTGGCGCGTTCTGTTGCGGGAATTCCTGGACCATCATCATCAATTTCAATTATTAGATTATCGTTGGAGAGATAGGCGGCGAGCGCGACGTTCTCGCCATATTTAAAAGCATTGTCGATTAAGTTCATCAAAGCGCGTTTGAGAGCGAGTTTTTTTATCGAAACTTCAACATCATCCGCGATCCTGATTTTGCTGGCGATAAGGCGACTCATCTTGGCGTAATAATCGATAAAACTTTCCTGCAAAAATCTTTTTATTTTTACCGAATTAGCTTTTTCTTTATCGTCAGATCGCGCGAAATCGAGATACTCATTCACCAATTTTTCCATGTCGGAAATATCATTTTTTAAATCATTCATTTCTGCCGAGTCAGGCATCATGGCGATTTGCAATTTCATGCGCGTTAGCGGAGTTCGTAAATCGTGAGAAACTGCGGAGAGCATGTCGGTTCGCTGCGTAATTTGTCGCATCACGCGCTCTTTCATTTTGATGAAAGAAATTGTTAGCGAACGGATTTCTTGTGAACCGCTTGGCCTTAAATCTGGCACATCCTGACCGCGTCCGAATTTTTCTGCAGCAATACTTAAATTACGAATTCCACGAATCTGATTGCGGAAAAAAATTATCGAAATCGCTGAGGTAATCATCACCGTCATAATCATCCAAAAAGTGAAAACGTAGGAGCTCGAACTGGTGATTTTTTTTACCGGAACATCGAAAGAAATTACACCAGAAGAAGTTTGAACTTTGACGTTAATGTAGTCGTCATTGTCGCGATCTTCATAAATTTCGTAAGGCTTGAGATTGTGCCCTTCAAGCTCTGACTTAAAGCGATTATAGGGATCGATCAATGGATTGATATATTTGTAAATCGGATTTTTATGCCAATTAGAATCGCCAATTTTTTTGCGCTTGAGCCGTTTTTTTTCTTCGATTGAAAAGCTGATTCCGGTATTTTCTGAAAGATCTTTTAACACTAAATTATATTCCGGCTTATTGATGGAATTTTTTACAAAGACCATCTCCGCAACCACGCTGCGCGCCATTTGCTTACTGATCACATCAAGATGGGTGTAATAAAAAACATAAATCGAAACCAATTGCACAATCAAAGCAGAAACGCCGACGATTAGCAAAAATCTGCCGTAGAGCGATCTGGGAACATAGGCTTTTAAATTGAAAAAGCGCAATAGTGGGGAAGAAAAAATTCTTCTTTTTGATCTAATTCTAAATCTTTGCATTTGTGATTTTATTTCTTAGTTTTTGGCGACGCTTTTTTCAATAAAATTTCAGCCCCATGAGCACCAAGATTTCTGCAAAAAATATAAATTTATTTTACGATCAAAAACAAGCGCTATTTGACATCAATCTTGATTTTAAAAAGAACAGCGTAACTGCTTTGATCGGACCTTCTGGCTGTGGAAAATCTTCTTTTCTGCGCTGCGTCAATCGCATGAATGATACCATTTCCGGATGCAAAATTGACGGTGAAATTTTACTCGATGGCCAGGATATTTATCGCAAGGATTTAGATTTAGTTTTGCTACGTGCATCAGTTGGCATGGTCTTCCAAAAGCCCAATCCTTTTCCAAAATCAATTTACGAAAACGTTGCTTATGGCCCAAGAATTCACGGACTTTTTCGCAATAAAAATGAACTCGATAAAATCGTTGAAGAAAGTCTAACCAAGGCTGGATTGTGGAAAGAAGTTAAGGATCGCTTGAATGATCAAGCTTCTGCTCTTTCCGGCGGACAACAGCAACGCCTTTGCATCGCACGCACCATCGCCATTGAGCCAGAAGTGATTTTGATGGATGAGCCTTGCTCTGCTCTTGATCCAATCGCCACCGCAAAAATTGAAGAATTAATCGACGAGTTAAAAGAAAATTTCACCATCATCATCGTCACACATTCCATGCAACAAGCAGCACGCGTTTCCAACATGACCGCATTTTTCAACATGGGAAAAATTGTTGAATATGACACCACCGATAAAATCTTCACCAACCCGAGTAATCAACAGACTCAGGACTACATCACCGGTCGCTTCGGCTAGATACAATTAGCAATTAACAATTGGTGCGCGTATCAATTGTTAATTGCTAACTGCTAATTGCTAATTGCCCCTATGTTTGGATTTTCTCTCGCCGAATTAATCATCGTTTTTCTGGTCATCATTCTTTTCATCAAGCCCGCCGATTTGCCAGAAGTCGCACATTTTTTAGGCAAAATTTTTTATCGCTTAAAACGTCTTTACAGCGAGCTAAAACTTTCGCTCAAAGAAATGGAAAAGGAACTTGGCGTCGATGATTTAAAACAAGAACTGCAACGCGGAATTGCCGAAGAAAAAGCTAAGTTAGAAGAGGATATGACGGTGATTGTTGATATGTATGGCAATGAGCATCGCGTGCCAAATGTCTCGGAAATCAGGTCAGACTTGGGGAAAGAAGAATTGGAAAAAGAAATCGCTGAAAATAACAAGGCCAATTCAGAAAATAACAAACCCATCGAAAGCGGATCTATACCAAATCAGCTTCAAGAAGCCGATTTGGTATATTGATTTTATTTTTACGCAGGATGGCCTGCGCCCCACAGTCGTGGGGAACCCCATATACCGACTCTTCATTTTTGAGTTCGGTTTCTTGAATTGGTTTCGGTATATACCAAATCAGCTTCAAAAAGCCGATTTTGTATATTGATTTTATTTTTACGCAGGATGGCCTGCGCCCCACAGTCGTGGGGAACCCCATATACCGACTCTTTATTTTTGAGTTCGGGTTCTTGAATTGGTTTCGGTATATCGCGCTGTAGCCGAAGTGAAAGCGGATCAATTCAAATCAAAAACCAAACCAATTGTAAGGCTGCGATTCATAAAATTACTGGTGATGTTTTTATTATCTTCCTCGTAGCGCCTTTGTTCGAAATTGTGACGCAACTCAAAAGACATGCGCTCACTAAGTCGATAAACCAAACTAGTTTTGAATTGGTTATCAACACCCTCATTATCGAGAAACCAATAAGTGCGCTGCACCAGAGTTAAGTTCTCGGTGATTTTAAAATTAGCGCGCCAAGAAATAATGAAATCGAGTTTGCCGCTAGAATCTTTGATGTCGCGACGACCAAAACTGAAATCCATTTCCAGCTTTTCTTTGAAAAACATATGGCCCAGACCAATCGCACTTCGGCTATCGTAATAATATTTTGATAGATCGTCATAGATTGAACGATGATAGCCCACGGCGTAATTATTGCCGCCGCCAATTCTGGCTTTGCTGGAAAGAGTTAAATCATAAAGCTCAGATTTTTTTTCATCATATTTTTTGTTACTACCACTACCACTATCGGCATAGTTCGACTGATGTTCAAAATTTATTTCATTCACGAAATTTTCGCTTTGATAAAGATAGCGCGAGTTGAGCTGATAATTTTTGGAATTGTAATCTGAGCTGTAGGAACCGCCTAAAGATAAATATTGGCGAGCGCGGCTAGATTTGTAAAAGCGCTTGGCGCGTGGTGCAACAACAGCTTCGCGCTGAGTTTTTGACTCAATGGCGTAAGAAAAATCGCAAAAATACAGGAAAAAAAATAGGAAGAAAAAAACTGAATGGATCTTCATGCTGTTTTAAGATCCAGAGCTTTTGTGAAAACTCTGGATGGGTTTAAATTATGGGACTGCTGCAAATCGAAAACTTCTTAGAAACTTTTGATTTGTAACAGCCCCATTATGGTGTTTGTAAAAAAATTAACGAGTTGCTGGAGCAGTTGGCGCAGCTTGATTTTCAACAGCTGGCTCTTCGCTCACGACATCTTGTGGAGCTTGCATAGCATCAACCACACCTTCTCCAGGAACTGAAATTTCAACATTATTTTCACCAGATAGATCTGGCAACTCGACTTCCTCTTCACCCTTACCTTCAAATAACCAGCTAGCGTGGTTTTTTACAGATTCAGAATATTTTACTCCCGCGAAGAAAGAAAAAATTAACAAGGTTGCGACAAGGATTAATTCAACTGTTTTGATCATATATTTAATAAAGTTTGGAGATTGTTTGGTTTAACCCAGATCCGTCATTAGAAATTCGTCTACTTTGGCTAAAACTTAAAACTGCGCGGCTGAAACAATGTTTTTAAATCCGCACTTACGCTGAGTAAGCTTACGTTTTAAAAACATTGTTTCGCCCTTCATTTTCAAGCTTTAGACAAAGTATCCTGAATTTTTAATGACGGATCTGGGTTTAAAAAAAATCTCGTCATCCTTGATTGCAAAACAATCGAGGATCTCGTTGGAGCCCATTTAATATCTTTTTTAATCACAGATGATGATGAGCAACTTAAAAATTATAAAATCATCAGCACTGGATGTTCGATGTAGCGACGCAATGCTTTCAAGAATTCTGCACCAACTGCGCCATCAACTGATCTGTGATCTGAGGATAGTGTTACATTCATCATGTGAGCAATTTTAATTTGACCATGCTCTACTATTGGTTTTTCTACTGACCGCGCAACCGCCAAAATAGCGCTTTGCGGAGGATTTACAATTGCTGAAAAATTATCGATTCCAAACATTCCGAGATTTGAAATACTGAATGATCCGCCTTGAAATTCTTCGGGCTGCAATTTTCCATCACGCGCTTTTTTTGCTAATGATTTTGCTTCAGCAGAAATCGCTTGAATAGTTTTTTGATCAGCATTTTTGATGATTGGAGTAATCAGGCCACCGTCAATTGCCACCGCCATTGCAATGTCAATATTATTGTAAATTAAAATCGCATCATCTGACCAAGAAGAATTAGCTTGTGGCACTTTTTTCAAAGACATGGCGCAAGCTTTGATGATCAAATCATTCACCGAAATTTTGTAAGATGGATTACCATTGGCATCGATTTCAGCAACTTCATTCAAAGCATGACGCAGCTCGAAAAGCTTGTTAACATTGAGCTCGCAAGATAAATAAAAATGCGGAACAGTTTGTTTTGATTCGAGCAAACGCTTCGCAATAACTTTACGAATGTTGCTATTTTTAATTGCATGAAATTCTTGTGGATTGCGACGAACCACTCCAGCTCTACTTCCACCACCATTTATAAATTCTAAAACATCATCTTTAATTACACGACCATGGGGACCAGTTCCAGAAATTTGTGACAAAGAAACGCCTTCGTCTTTGGCAATTCTTTTGGCTAAAGGGCTGGCTTTGTTAGTCGATAGTCGGTAGTCGGTAGTCGGTAGTGAGAGTGGGTTTGTGGTGGTTTTTTCTTCTTTTTTTGCTTCAACTTTCGGAGTCACGGAAACAATTTTTGCAGAATAGTTTTCGAGAAGTTTTTTATCTTCACCGACTTCAAGAAGAAGTGCGATGCAAGAATTTACCGGAACATTTTCAGTTCCTTCAGCAACTAAAATTTTTCCTAAAATACCTTCATCAACCGCTTCAACTTCCATAGTTGCTTTATCGGTTTCGATCTCGGCGATCACTTCGCCGGCCTTGATTTTATCGCCTTCTTTTTTTACCCATTTAGCAAGATTTCCTTCTTTCATAGTTGGAGAAAGAGCCGGCATTAAAATTTCAATTGGCATGTTTTTTTTGATTTTTTTTTGAAAGAAAATATTTTGTCGGAAGCTATTTTTCGATGGGGAAAAGTAAATTATTTTCTCGAATCAAACGCATCACGCACAGCCTCGCCGATAAAAACTAAAGAAGTTAGAATTAAGGTGATGGTTACGAAACCTGCAAGAGCAAGCCAATAAGCGGTGAGATTATTTTTTCCCTGCGCCAATAATTCACCAAGCGATGGCGATCCTGCCGGCAAACCAAGTCCGAGAAAATCTAGCGAGGCAAGAGTTGTGATGGCGCCGGCTAAAATAAATGGAATATTGGCGATTATTATTGGTGAAGAATTTGGTAAAATGTGACGAAAAATAATTCTCATATCGGAGGCTCCAAGAGCCTTGCTGGCACGTACAAAATCAAAATTTCGCAAGCGCAAAAATTCCGCGCGCACGTAAGAAACAATTCCCATCCAACTAAAAAGTAGCATTAAAATTAATAACGTTACAAAGCTTGGTTCAACGATGGAAGATAAAATTATCAGCAAAAATAACATCGGCATGCTCGACCAAATTTCCATAAAACGCTGAAAAAATAAATCGATAAGACCGCCAAAATATCCTTGAATCGCGCCTAAAAAAATTCCAATTGCGACGGAAAAAAAAGTTAAAATAAATCCAAATAATAAAGAGATTCTGACGCCGTAAATCACGCGCGCCAAAACATCGCGACCTTGATCATCAGTGCCAAAAAAATTTTGTGGAGTTGGTTTTGAAGGAGCCGGAGAGTTGATTTCGTAGTTGATTGTATCGTAAGAAAAATTAACCGGCGGAAAAATCATCCAACCATTTTTTTCGACTAATTTTTGTAGGAAAGGATCGCGAAAATCTGCTTGAGTTTCAAATTCACCACCAAGTTTTTTTTCGGAAATTTCTTGGAAAATCGGAAAATAAAAATCGCCCTCAAAACGCATTACAAGCGGTTTGTCATTAGCGATAAATTCAGCGAATAAGGTGAGAAGAAAAAGTGAAGTGAAGATAAGGAAGGAAAAATAACCGCGGCGATTTTGTTTAAAACGCGAATAAAAATTCATTGGTTATTTTTAAAATCGAGGAAGGGGAAAAGGGGTCTGACCCCTTCCTCCGAAATTTAGAATGATTCAGATTTTTTCTTAACAACAACTGCGGTTGAAGAAATTTCTTCGGCGGTTTTTTCTTGGTTAGCAATTTTACGATATTTGCTTGCCATCAAGCCAGTTCCCGCAGGAATCAAGCGTCCGACGATGATATTTTCTTTCAAGCCTTTGAGGTTATCAACTTTTCCTTGAACTGCAGCGTCAGTTAAAACGCGAGTAGTTTCTTGGAAAGATGCGGCAGAAATAAATGATTTAGTTTGTAGAGAAGCTTTAGTGATACCAAGCAATACCGGCACACATTTTGCTGGCTTCATTTTGTTGGCGATCATTTTGCGATTTACTCCTTCAAACACGTCACGATCAACATATTCGCCAGCGAGCAAGGTAGTTTCGCCAGAATGAGTAACTTCAACACGTTTCAACATCATGTTCAAAATTACTTCGATATGTTTGTCGTCGATTTTAACGCCTTGCATGCGATAAACTTTTTGCACTTCGTTAACCATGTAAGTAGTGAAGGCTTGCATGCCAAGGATGCGCAAAATGTCGTGTGGAACCATATTTCCATCAACCAACATATCGCCTACTTTAACCATGTCGCCTTCGCCAACGAACAAGTGTTTGATTTTTGAAATGCTATATTCAACCGGTTCGATCGAAGCATCTTCGGAACGAATGATGATGCGACGTTTGGTTTTGTAATCCTTACCAAATTCGATACGGCCATCGATATCACTGATAACCGCGGCATTCTTCGGCTTACGAGCTTCGAATAGCTCAGCAACGCGTGGAAGACCACCAGTAATATCACGAGTTTTTGAAGATTCTTTTGGAATTCTGGCAATAACGTCGCCAGCTTTAACTTCATCACCGTTTGAAACGCCGATGATAGTTCCGATCGAAAGCGCATATTCTTTAATCGCAGTATCTTTGCCGACAGTGATTGAAAGGCGCGGCTTTAAATCTTGTTTACTGTATTGCTTCCAATCCATGATGATTTTGGTAGAAACTCCTGTCGATTCTTCGATTTTTTCACGTAGAGAAACATTTTCAGTTAGATCGTTATATTTGATCACGCCGTTAGATTCGGCAACCACCGGAATGTTGTAAGGATCCCATTCTGCTAAGTGATCACCCTTTTTCACTTCAGAACCATGCTTGTGAGTAATGATGGAACCGTAAGGAAGTTTGTAGCTGTGAATTTCCTTTTGATCTTTGTCGACCAAAGTAATTTCTGAGTTACGGCTAGTAACCACGATTCTGCCTTCACGATCGAGCAGAGTTCCTTTGTCAGAAATTCTAACTTTACCGTCAGAGATTGCAGAAATTGAAGATTGCTCCGTACCTCTTTGCGCCGCACCACCAATGTGGAAAGTTCTCATTGTTAACTGAGTTCCTGGCTCACCAATTGATTGAGCTGCAATTACACCGACAGCTTCACCAATACTAACGATGTCTCCCGTTGCCAGATCGCGTCCGTAGCATTTTACGCAAACGCCTTCGTGAGTTTTGCAAGTTAGAACCGAGCGAGCTCTCATTGATTTAACTTCAGCTTTTTCAACTAAATCAGCTAAAGCTTCGTCAATCATAGTGCCGGCTTTAACGACAACTTTTTTGCCATCGAGAGTTTTGATATCTTCAAGCGGAACGCGTCCAAGAACGTTTTCTGCAAGAGAAACGATGGTGCGACCATCGTCAATTACTGGCTCGACAAGAATTCCTTCTTTAGTGCCACAATCTTCTTCGATAACGATGCAATCTTGGGCAACGTCAACCAATCTTCTAGTTAAGTAACCAGAGTTTGCTGTTTTCAAAGCTGTATCGGCCAAACCTTTACGAGCACCGTGGGCAGAAATGAAATATTCCAAAACGCTCAAACCTTCTTTGAAGTTTGCCGTGATCGGAGTTTCGATAATTTCGCCAGACGGTTTTGCCATCAAACCACGCATACCTGCTACTTGTTTGATTTGGTTTTCCGAACCTCTAGCGCCAGAGTCAGCCATCATGAAGATTGAATTGGCATCAACTGGTTTAACGTAAGAGGAAATTGCCGACATCATTTCGCTAGAAATTTTGCTGGTGCAGCTCGTCCATTCATCGACGACTTTGTTGTAACGTTCGCCTGAAGTGATCAAGCCTTCGCGATATTGCTTCTCGAGTTTTTTAACTTGTTCAAATGATGCAGCAACATGAGTTTGTTTTCCTTTCGGGATAATCATGTCATCCTTACCAATTGAAATACCTGCGGTGCCAGCGTTTTTAAAGCCGAGAGTCATGAGGCGATCGCAGAACATTACGGTTTCTTTTTGTCCGCAATTACGATAAACAGTGTCGATCAAGTTGGTTACGGCCTTTTTAGTCATAACTCTATTGGCAACGTCGAAATTGCTTTTCATCAAGTTAGGCAAGATGTCGTAAAGCATTACGCGGCCTGGTGTCGTTTCAACTTTTGCTGAAGATCTTTCACCGTCAGCGTTTTTGATTACGTAGCGATAAAGAATTTTATCGTGCAAAGAAATGACTTTAGCATTCAAAGCGTGATGCATTTCAAAATCATCGCCAATTGGACGTGGCTTGTCTTTTTGAACGCTTTTATCTTCCATCGTGATGTAATAAAGACCAAGAACGATATCTTGCGAAGGCACGATAATTGGCTTACCGTTGGCAGGCGAAAGAATGTTGTTAGTCGACATCATCAAAGCACGAGTTTCCACTTGCGCTTCGATTGAAAGAGGAACGTGAACTGCCATTTGGTCACCGTCAAAATCGGCGTTGAATGCTGCGCAGACAAGAGGATGAAGTTGGATGGCTTTACCTTCAGTTAGCACTGGTTCGAAAGCTTGGATACCAAGTCTGTGAAGAGTTGGCGCACGATTTAGAAGAACTGGATGTTCTTTGATTACTTCGTCAAGAATATCCCAAACTTCTGGTCTTTCTGCTTCCACCATTTTTTTAGAAACTTTGATCGATGGAGATTTTCCATAAAGTTCAAGCTTGGAATAAATGAAAGGTTTGAAAAGTTCCAAAGCCATTTTTTTAGGCAAACCGCATTGGTGAAGTTTTAATTCTGGACCAACAACGATTACGGAACGGCCTGAATAATCTACTCTTTTACCAAGTAAGTTTTGACGGAAACGACCTTGCTTTCCTTTCAACATATCCGCGAGAGATTTGAAAGGTTTTTTGTTGGAGTTTTTAACAATTGCACCAGAACGACCGTTATCGAGCAAGGCGTCAACCGCTTCTTGCAACATACGTTTTTCGTTTTTGATAATAATATCTGGAGCGCCTAATTCTAACAAGCGTTTCAAGCGGTTGTTACGATTGATTACACGACGATAAAGTTCGTTCAAATCAGAGGTAGCAAAACGTCCACCATCTAACATAACTAATGGACGAATATCGGGTGGGATAACTGGTAGAACAGTCATCACCATATGTTCAGGACGGTTAGTTTCTGATTCGAGGAATTGTTCAACCAGCTTCAAACGCTTAATTGCTTTTTCGCGCTTTAATTCAGAAGTTTGGGTGGCCAAATCTTCGCGTAACTCTTTTTGTAATTTTTTAAGATCAAGTTTTTGCAAAAGTTTTTGTACAGCTTCCGCACCCATTTCAGCGACGAAACTTCCGTAACCATGTTCGTTTTGTAATCTAGCACATTCATCTTCGGTCAAAATTTCACCATCTTTTAGTGGCGACATCAAACCGTCAGTCACGATGTAAGCTTCGAAATAAATAACTTTTTCGATCGCTTTCAAAGTCGTTCCCAACATGGTTGAAATGCGAGATGGAAGAGATTTTAAAAACCAGATGTGAGTAATTGGAGCAGCAAGTTCAATATGGCCCATTCTTTCGCGACGCACTTTTGAAGAAGTAACTTCCACACCGCATTTTTCGCAAACGATGCCCTTATATTTGATGCGCTTATATTTTCCACAAAGACATTCGTAATCCTTAATTGGTCCAAAAATTCTGGCGCAGAACAAACCATCTCTTTCTGGTTTGAAGGTGCGGTAATTGATAGTTTCTGGCTTGGCTACTTCGCCAAATGACCATGATCTGATTTTATCAGGATCGGCAATCGAGATTTTGATTGCGTTGAAATCGAGAAGGTCAACTGCACTGTTTGAAGTAATGCTTAAAAGACCGTGTGATGAAGTTCCTGCAAGTGTCATGATACTTTATTTTAAATTAAAACTTCTGCTTTAGGGCGCCTCTAAAAATTAGGATTTTTTGAGGAATTTTTATTTGAACTGAACGTGAGGACGGGATTATAAACCCCGTCCTGCACAAGTAATGAGATCGAGCTTTTATTCTTCGACTAATTCGATATTTAAACCAAGTGAGCGAACTTCTTTGATCATTACGTTAAATGATTCAGGAATGCCGCAATTAAAGTTTTGATTTCCTTGGATGATTGATTCGTAGATTTTAATTCTACCAACCACGTCATCTGATTTAACCGTGAGCATTTCTTGTAGAGTGTAAGCAGCGCCGTAAGCTTGTAGAGCCCAACATTCCATTTCACCGAAACGTTGACCACCAAAGTGTGATTTACCGCCTAAAGGTTGTTGAGTAATCAAACTGTAGGGTCCAATCGAACGTGCGTGAATCTTGTCATCAACTAAGTGATGCAGTTTCAACATGTAGATGTAGCCGACTGTTACTTTACGGTCGAATTTTTCGCCAGTTTGACCGTCGAAAAGTTCGATTTGACCTGATTTATCAACACCCGCCAACTGCAGCAAGTCTGTAATATATTCTTCTTTAGCGCCTTCAAAAATTCCGGTAGCAAATTTTACGCCGGTTTTTTGATTGGCGGCAAAAATAAGGAATTCATCTTCTGACATTGCTTTGATTGCCTTGACTTCATCTTCAGAAGAGAAAATTGCTAAAATTTTTGTACGTAATTCTTTGACAAATTCGCCTTTTTTCTCAGCAATTTTTTCCAGTAATACACCAATTTGTTTACCTAATTCTTTCGAAGCAAAACCAAGGTGAGTTTCCAAAATCTGTCCCACGTTCATACGAGAAGGAACGCCGAGAGGATTTAGGATAATATCAACTGGCTCACCGTCAGATGAATAAGGCATGTCTTCCACTGGAGCGATTTTTGAAACCACACCTTTATTACCGTGACGTCCCGCCATTTTATCACCTGGTTGCAGGCGATATTTTGAAGCAACGTAAACTTTAACGATTTTTAAGACACCTTGGCCTAATTCGTCTCCCGCTTTAATGCGTAAAACTTTTTCGTTAAAATCTTTTTCGATTTCAGCCGCTTGTTTATTGTGATGCTTGATAATTTTTTCAGCCTTATCCATCAATTTGGCATCATCGATCACGATTTTTACCAAAAGATTTTTTGACAAGACTTCAAGTTCTTTTTTCTCAAGCTTGGCTTTAGCCTTCAATTTATCGACATTGTTAGATAATTTATGACCAGCAAAAATATCAACTAATTCGCTTCTCAAAGAACTTTCGAGGAAAGAAATTTTTAGATTTTTGCTTTTAGCAAGCTCTTCAATTTGTTGCATTTCGATATAAATCGAACGCTCGTCTTTCTCGATACCTTTGCGTGAAAATACTTTTACGTCGACAACTGTTCCGCCAATTCCGGTAGGAGCATAAAGCGAAGAGTCTTTTACGTCAGCGGCTTTTTCACCAAAAATAACTTTCAGAAGTTTTTCTTCTGGAGTCATTGGTGATTCAGATTTTGGAGTTGTTTTACCAACTAGCAAATCACCTGGCTCAACTTCAGCACCGATATGAATGATACCTTCTTCGTCAAGCTTGGTTAGAATTTCTTCGCTAACATTTGGAATATCACGAGTGATTTCTTCGGGCCCTAAGCGAGTGTCGCGAGCGACTATTTCAAGCTCTTCAATGTGAATTGAAGTGAAAGTATCGTCAGAAAGAAGTTTTTCGGAAATGATGATCGAGTCTTCAAAATTATATCCGTTCCAAGGCATGAAAGCCACGCGAACGTTTTTGCCGAGAGCAATTTCACCATTGGCAATTGAATGTCCGCTAGAAATGATTTGGCCAACTGTTATTTTTTGACCGATAATCACCACTGGCTTTTGGTTGATACAAGTATCTTGGTTGGTTCTGATATATTTTTTCAGGCTGTAAACTTCAATGTGAGGAACATCGTCTTCGATGGTTTCTACCACGATTTTTGAAGCATCAACGAATTTAACTACACCCGATTTTTTGGCACGAACTGCTGCGCCAGAGTCGGCCGCAATAACTGATTCCATTCCAGTTCCAACGATTGGAGCGTCTGGATGCATCAAAGGAACTGCTTGACGTTGCATGTTCGATCCCATCAAAGCACGATTGGCGTCATCGTTTTCTAAGAAAGGAATCAAGGTTGTAGCGATGGAAACGATTTGCTTGGTTGAAACATCGATGAAATCGATTTTGTCTTTAGTCAACATCACAAATTCGCCATTTCTACGGCAGCTAACTAAGTCAGCTTTAATATTACCTTTTTCATCAACTTCGCTGCTTGAAGGTGCGATAGTGAAATCGACCTCTTCCATTGCTGAAAGATATTGAACTTGGTCAGTAATTTTACCGTTAGTAACTTTGCGATATGGCGTTTCGATGAATCCAAAATCATTGACACGAGCATAAGTGGCAAGGGAGTTGATCAAACCGATATTTGGTCCTTCTGGAGTTTCGATTGGACAGATACGACCATAGTGAGTTGGATGCACGTCACGAACTTCGAAACCTGCGCGCTCACGAGTAAGGCCGCCTGGTCCCAATGCTGAAAGACGACGCTTGTGAGTAATATCAGAAAGTGGATTGGTTTGATCCATGAATTGTGAAAGCTGCGAAGTAGCGAAGAAATCTTTAATCGCAGTGATCAAAGGCTTAGAATTAATCAAGCTTTGTGGCATGATAGTATCAACTTCAACTGAGTTGATTTTTTCTAAGGCAGCTTTTTCAACACGCGACATGCCAACACGAAGTTGGTTTTCAACAAGCTCACCAACTGCGCGCACGCGACGGTTTGCCAAGTTGTCGATATCATCGGTTTTTAGATCATTATGCTTGATCAAGCTGAGAATTTTAACAGTTTGCTCGATGTCCTTGTGAGTTAGAAAAAGAGTTTCGCGATCGACTTCTAAAGCAAGACGATGGTTCATTTTCATTCTACCAACGTCAGACAAGTTGTAGCGGGTGTCGTTGAAATAAAGATTTTCGAAATAATTTTTTGCAACATCCAAAGATGATGGAGCTTCGCCAAGTCTAACTGCTTTATAAATGTCGAATAAGGAATCTTTTTGATTCAAGTTTTTATCGACCAACAAAGTGTTGTAGAGGTATGGTCCGATATCAGCTTTGCTTGGATTAACGATAGAAATAGTTTCAAAATTTAATTTTTTCAAAATTTCCAAACTTTCTGAAGTCACGATTGATCCAGCTTCAAGAAGCAGTTCGCCAGTTTCAGATTCAACTAAATCCTGAGCAACAATATATCCCAGAAGAACTTCATCGCTTAGAAGATAATGTTTGAACTTTTCGCTTTGAAGCTTGTCGATAATTTTGCGATTAAGCTTAGTTCCTTCTTTAACTTTTACTTCTCCAGAATCAGCGCAAACTAAATCATGAAGAGCTTTTTTGCCTAAAAAAGCCTCTGCAGTAAATTCTAAAGCCCAGCCTTTTTTAGTGATGGTAGCTTCTGCGGCTCCGTAGAAAGTACGGATGATTGATTCAGCATTCATGCCAACAGCGCGTAGCAATGAAGTGATGGGGATTTTTCTTTTTTTGTCGATGCGGAAGTGAAGAATATCTTTGCTGTCAAATTCAAAATCTAACCATGAACCAATATGCGGGATGATTTTTGCAGTATAGGATTTTGAACCAGAAAGTTTTACGTTTTCGCTATCAAAAAATACTCCGGGAGCGCGACGCATTTGTGACACGATAACTCTTTCAGCACCATTGATGATGAAACTTCCAGTTTCAGTCATCAAAGGAATTTCGCAAAGATAAACTTCCTGTTCTTTGATAGAGCGGATTTCTTTTACGTTGCTGCCTTCTTCTTGGTGCCATAAAATCAAACGCAATTGTGCGTGAAGTGGCGATGAAAAAGTTCTACCAGCAGAAAAACATTCGTAAGATTCATAGCGAGATTTGCCTAGAGAATAGCCAACGAATTCAATAGTAACTTGACCTGCGGCATCAGAGATCGGAAAGAAAGAATTAAAAACTGATTGGATTCCAACATTTTCACGTTTTTCGTGAGGAAGGTCAATTTGTAAAAACTTTTTGTAAGACTCTTGCTGTAAGGAAATCAAATGAGGAATAGCCTCTTTGTCCTTATTGTTGCTGAAACTTTTTCTTGAAAGAGCTTGATCAAAATTGCGGAGTTGAGCCATGTGTAAAAACCTTTTTTCGGTTTAAGTGAAATCTTAACAATACTTCCTTCTTAATCTCGACCCTTACTAAAGGATGAGACCTAGAGCCTGTCTTATAAAAACGCCAAAAGCCAATCCGCAAAAAACGCGAATTGGCTTTGATGGGAAAACTTAAATTTTATTTAAGTTCAACTTTGGCACCAGCTGCTTCCAGCTTTTTCTTCAATTCTTCAGCTTCAGTTTTAGCAACGTCAGATTTTACAGTTTTTGGCGCGCCTTCAACTAAATCCTTAGCTTCTTTCAAGCCAAGACCAGTGATGGTACGAACTTCTTTGATGACATTGATTTTATTTTCACCGGCAGCCATTAAGACAACTTCAAATTTGTCTTTTACTTCAACGGCAGCCTCTGCAGGAGCAGAGGCGCTAGCAAAAGATGCGGCAGAAACGCCCCATTTTTCTTCCAATTTTTTGCTCAAATCAGCAAGTTCTAACACTGTTAGGGAAGATAAGGTTTCTGATAGTTGTTCAAGATTTGCAGACATTTTCTTGGGATTTAAAGTTAAAAAAAGATATTAAACAGATTTTAAGGGCGCCTCAAAAATTAGGATTTTTCGAGATACCCCTAAGGCTATTATTGAGTTTTCAAAGTAGCCAAACCTTGCTCAGGAGCAGTTAAGATTCTGACAAATTTTGACTGAGCGCCTTTTAGTATACCAAGGAAAGAAGAGCGAACATTTTCCAAGGAACCTAATTTTGCTATCTCTCTGATGGTAGCTTCATTCATAAGAGATTTGTTAAAGAATCCGGTTTTGATTTCCAAAACTTTTACTTCTTTAGAAATATCGCACATTACCTTGGCAAGAGCGACTGGATCTTGCGAGTAAAGTACTGCAGTTGGACCAACAAGATGAGAAGAAAGAACTTCTAAATCCGTGCCCTTAATTGCAATTTTAATCAAAGTATTTTTAGCAATTTTCATGCCGCAAGATTTTGATTTAAGAGAAACTCTTAGATCATAAAGTTGCTTATCGCTCATTCCACGATAATGAACTAGCGCAACAAATGCGCTGCTGCTTAGTCTGTCTTTTAGAGACGAAATGAGACTGGTTTTTTGTTCTTTATTCATTATTTAAAAAATTAAAAAGATTCTAGAACAACTTGAACTGAAGGTCCCATTGTGGAGCTTAGGTAAAATTCTTTAACGAATTTTCCCTTGCTGCCTTCTGGCTTCGCGTCCTTGATAGCTTTTAAAATTGCTTTCGCATTTTCAATAAGAGCGCCATCTTCGAAATTTACTTTACCGACCAAGCAGTGAACTGTTCCACCTTTGTCATTTTTGAAATCAACTTTTCCTTTCAAAGCTTCTGTGATCGCTTTTTTGATGTCAGTTGTAACTGTGCCATTTTTTGGACTTGGCATCAAGCCACGGGGTCCTAATTTTCTAGCGATTTTGCTGATTTTTTGCATAACATCTGGAGTAGCGATGCAGCAATCAAAATCAAAAAATCCGCCTTCAATTTTTGCCATTAAATCTTCTAGACCAGCGATTGAAGCGCCAGAATCTAAAGCAAGTTTTTTCTGATCGTCGTTAGCAACAAAAACTGCTACTTTAACTTTTTTTCCAGAACCATTTGGAAGAAGAACTGAACCTTTTACGGTTTGATCAGTTTGCTTAGTATCGATTCCAAGATTGACAGCAATGTCAACTGATTCGATGAATTTGCGAGTTTTTACACCAGCTAATTCTTTAACTTTTTTTATACCTTCCTCAAAAGTTGGAGCGGTATATTTTTCTAGTTTTTCTAGTTTTTTATTTTTTTTCATTGCAGTCATAATTCTATTCAACCACCTCTAATCCCATTGAAGTGGCAGAGCCTTTAACCATCCTCATGCATGCTTCAATATCAGTTGCATTCATGTCGACCATTTTCTTTTGAGCGACATTTTTGATTTGAGTCATTGTAATTTTTCCAGCAGAATCTTTTCCTGGAGCTGAAGAGCCTTTTGCCAATTTAATTTCCTTCATGATGAGGTAAGAAACTGGAGGACTCTTGGTAATGAAGGTGAATGATTTATCTTTGTAAGCCGTGATGGTTACTGGAATTGGAGTGCCAATTTCATAATCGAATTTCATAGCATTGAATTGCTTACAAAATTCCATGATGTTTAGACCTTTTTGTCCCAATGCTGGTCCAATTGGAGGAGCCGGATTAGCTTTTCCTGATGGTACTTGCAGCTTAATCAAGCCAAGTACTTCTTTGTTTTTTGACATAATTTATTTATTAAAAGTGGCATGAAGCCTTTAAATTATTGGCCTCTCGGTAATATTACAACCTTCCACCGTTTTGCGAGGCGCGGCAATCTATTTTTGCAAAACAAGTTTGCAATAGGGTATTTAAAAAATTTGGTGATTATTCCATAACTCAGAAAAAACTCGCTGTCACCATTCGACTCCTGAGCTTGACTAAGGATCGGGGTGACATTGATGGGTTCCTCTAAAAATTAGGATTTTTTGAAATGCCCTTAGGAAATTTTTTCGACTTGATTTACATCCAATTCAACCGAAGTAGCACGACCGAAAATTAAAACAGAAATTTTAACTTTTTGCTTCTCCGCATCAAAATCTTCCACGACTCCAGAAAAAGATTCGAAGGGACCTTCAATGATGTTGAGAGTTTCGCCAATATCGAAAGCGAAATTTTTATTATCTGGAGCTTGCTCAGCAGACAATTTTAAAATATCTTGCATCTTAGCGTCAGCAACGGGCTGAGGATTATTTTTTCCGCCCAAAAATCCCATCACTTTTGGAATAGAATTAATGACGCTATAAGCTTCTCCAGTTAGATCGGCTTGAACAAAAACATATCCCGGAAAAAGCTTTTGCATTTCCTGAACTTTTTGACCTTTCTTGATTTTAATTATGGGCTTAGCTGGCACAATAACATCGATGATATGCTTGTTAGCCGCACTACGTGCAATTAAAGCTTTAATCTCAGAAGCTACTTTATTTTCCTGACCCGCGATTACGTTTAAAATGTACCATTTATTTTCTTTTTGTTCCATATTCGATAAAAGATTAGAGGCCAAAAATTAGCCCGATTATTTTCGAGATTAAAAAATCAGCGAAGAGAATAACCAAAGCAACCAAGGTGATCGTGATTAAAATCGTGATAGTAGTGATATAAGTTTCTTTTTTTGATGGGAAATTGAGTTTTTTTAACTCCTCAATCACATCTCTGAAAAATGTTAGCATAAATAAAAATTAGTCGAAAGTCGAAAGTCGAAAGTCGATAGTCGGCGTAAGATAAGCTATCGACTACCGACTATTTACTATCGACTAAATTATTGGCAGGAGCGAGAGGAGTCGAACCCCCAACCAACGGTTTTGGAGACCGCTACTCTACCAGTTGAGCTACGCTCCTAAAATAAAATTGGCCTCAGAACCTGTTTAGGTTCTGAGCTAAAAAGCTTTGGCCAACAGTACTTTTTAAAAAAATATTTAGAAGATTATATCTAAGATGATGCATCCACTAAGAAGCAATGGCAACATGCCTACAAACAATTTCAGAGAAAAATTTTTCATGATGTTTTATTTTTTCTTTTGTTCTTTTTCTTTTGTTTCTTCAGCACGCTCTGCTTCATCTTCATATTCTTCGAAACGAGTTTCGAAGCAAATTGGATCAGCTAGACCGTTTTCTTTAATGTTGGCTCTGCAATAAAGGAGTCCTCTATCTGCACCGTTGCTTTTAGCACTATAACCATCAATCCAAGCATCTTGCTTATCGCTCAAATAATTACCATGAGTTGATGCGCATCCTGCAAGAAAAATAAGCGAAAGAGTCAAAATTATTTTTTTCATATTTTTTAAGTTTGGTTAGATGGTTAATAGTTTAGAAATTACTTGATTACTTTCGCAACAACCCCAGCCCCAACAGTTCTACCACCTTCACGGATAGCAAAACGTAGACCTTCTTCCATGGCGATTGGAGAAATAAGTTCAACATTAAGTTTAACATTATCTCCAGGCATAACCATTTCAATGCCTTCAGGAAGAGT
>CAMCMF010000011.1 GCA_945875865.1 Rhizobium sp. Q54 | reverse complement strand
GAAACAGTTAAAGACGAAAAGCGTCGCAAATTGCTTGCGACTACAGCTTATGCAACCGCCGGCGTTGGCGCAGCTTGTGCAATTTTACCCTTCATCGACAGCATGAATCCCGCTTCTGACGTCACAGCTTTAGCCTCAGTTGAAGTCGATATTTCCAACGTCAAAGTTGGTGAAGAAAAAAAGGTGATGTGGCGCGGAAAACCGATTTTCATTAAACGTCGCAATGCCGCTGAAATCAAAGCTGCACAAGAAGTTGAATTATCCGAACTTCGTGATCCTGAAGCCGATTCTGCGCGCGTAAAACCCGGCAAAGAAGAATGGCTAATCACTATCGGAATTTGCACGCATTTAGGCTGCGTTCCGATCATGGGCGAAGGCGATTATAAAGGCTGGTTCTGCCCTTGTCACGGTTCACAATATGATACTTCCGCTCGCATCAGAAAAGGCCCAGCGCCAAAAAATCTTGCGATTCCGCCTTACGCATTTCTGTCAGATAAAATAATTAAAATCGGTTAACATGAGCAATCACATTCAAAATGATTTCGATAAATCGCTGACCGAAAAATCAGCAGTTGCCAAATGGATCAATGACCGTTTGCCAATTATCGCTTCACTCGAAAACACACTTTTCAAACATCCTTATCCAAAAAATTTGAGCTATTGGTGGAGCTTCGGATCTATCGCCGGCATTGCTTTAATCGTGCAAATTTTGAGCGGATTATTTTTGGCGATGCACTACACGCCAAACACCAAAATGGCTTTTGAGTCAGTTGAGCACATCATGCGCGACGTTAATTACGGCTGGTTAATCCGTTATATTCACGCTGTCGGAGCTTCGATGTTTTTTGTGGCACTTTATGCTCACATCGCACGCAGCCTTTACTACGGCTCCTACAAAGCACCTCGTGAAATATTATGGTGGTTGGGAATTATCATTTTCTTGGCATCGATGGGAACAGCTTTCATGGGCTATGTTCTACCTTGGGGACAAATGAGTTTCTGGGGCGCTACCGTAATCACCAATTTATTTTCGGCGATTCCTGTAGTTGGCGAATCAGTGGTGAACTGGTTGTGGGGTGGTTTCTCGGTTGATAATCCAACTCTCAATCGCTTCTTCGTAATTCACTTTTTATTACCTTTCGTGATTATCGGCCTCGTGCTTTTGCATCTTGTAGCACTTCACGCTGTTGGTTCCAATAATCCAACTGGCGTGGAATTGAAAAGCAAAAAAGATGCCATTCCTTTCCATCCTTATTTCACCATCAAAGACATGTTGGGATTCGTGGTTTTCTTTTTGATTTTCGGCTATTTTCTTTTCTTCTATCCGAACGCTTTGGGACATCCCGACAACTACATTCCCGCCAATCCAATGGTAACTCCAGCGCATATCGTGCCTGAATGGTATTTCTTGCCTTTCTACGCAATTTTGCGCGCAATTCCAGATAAGCTTGGCGGCGTATTAATGATGTTTGGTGCCATCATGTTGCTTTTCGCTTTACCTTATTTGGATCGCAGCAAAATCAAGTCTGGCGCCTATCGCCCACTTTTCCAAAAATTCTTTTGGCTCTTTATTTTGAACTTTGTTTTCTTGGGATACTTAGGAAAATCACCAGCTGATGGCTGGTATGTTTGGGCTTCGCGCTTCGCAACTTTTTACTATTACGCTTACTTTTTATTGATTTTGCCGCAATTACCAAAGTTTGAAAAATGTCTGCCTTTGCCGGAGTCAATTGATGCCGACTATAAAGCAAAACATGGTCAGCATTAATTCTCAAAAAATTTATGATTTACTAAAGCTGATTCCAAAAGGTCGCGTAACGACTTACAAGGAATTGGCCGATAAAGTTAAGAGCAAAGCCTATCGCGGCGTTGGACAAATTGTTGGCGCCAATCCTGATGCGCCAAAAGTTCCATGTCATCGCGTGGTTAAATCGGATGGCGGAATTAGCGGTTACGCTTTCGGCGTCGATAAAAAAATCGCGCTATTAAAAAGCGAAGGCATCGAAGTTAAAAACGACAAGGTCGTCGATTTCGAAAAGAAATTTTACCCTCTTTGAAAAAGAGGGTGGCGTCGCGTAAGCGATGACGGGTGATTTATTCCATCGAGTACGGTCTAAATCCCCCTTCGCCACTTTTGTGGCTCTTCTCCCTTTTGCAAAGGGGGTCAAAACAAAATGAAAAATGAAAAAACTTTTTTTAATTCTTCTCACAATTCCAACTATAGCTTTCGCAAATTCTGGAGCTTCAAATGAAACTGCACTCAGCGCTTCTGCACTTCATCCCAAACAATTAAAATGGGAGTTCGATAATATTTTCGGACGCTTCGATCGCGCTTCGGTTCAACGTGGCTATCAAGTTTACAAAGAAGTTTGTTCAGCTTGTCACGGCTTGAAATTAGTCTCTTATCGCAACTTGGGTCAAATCGGATTTGCTGAAGCTGAAATCAAACAAATCGCTTCCGAAGCTTTAGTTACAGATGGTCCAAATGATGATGGCGATATGTTTGAACGCGCAGGATTGGTATCAGATAAATTTGCAGGACCTTACGCTAACGAACAAGCAGCGCGCTCTTCAAATGGCGGCGCTTATCCACCAGATTTATCTTTAATCGTCAAAGCACGTCATGATGGCGCAAATTATGTTTACTCAATTTTGGCTGGCTTCGCTGAAGCGCCAGAAGGTTTTGAAATGGCGCAAGGCAAACAATATAATCCATATTTTGAAGGTCGCCAAATCGCCATGCCGCAACCTTTGACCGATGATGGTCAAGTTGAGTATAAAGATGGCACCTACGCAACCAAGGAACAAATGGCAATCGATGTTGTAAATTTTTTACAATGGGCAGCAGAACCAGAAACCGAACATCGCAAAAAAATGGGCGTGCGCACTATGATTTTCTTGGGCATTTTATTAGTAATTTTAATTGCAGCAAAAAGAGCAATCTGGAAACAAGTTAAGTAAAAAAATATGAAATTCCAATTCAACGGTGAAAACCAAAAAACGGTTAAAGAAATTTTAGCCAAATATCCAACTGAGCGCAAAAAATCTGCGGTAATGCCCTTGCTCGATCTCGCACAAAGACAAAATAATAATTACGTTTCAAAAGACGTGATTGCTGAGATCGCCGAAATTCTCGAAATGCCGGAAATTAAAGTTTACGAAGTGGCAAGTTTTTACACGATGTATAACTTGAAACCAGTTGGAAAATATTTGCTACAATTCTGCAAAACCACGCCCTGCATGCTTCGCGGCATCGACAAAATCGTTAAAGATTGCAAAGAAAAATTCGGCATCGAGATGAATCAAACCACAGCAGATGGTCTTTTTACTTTCAAAGAAGTTGAGTGTTTGGGCGCTTGCGTCAATGCTCCGGTCGTGCAAATTAACGATGATTTTGCTGAAGATTTAACTTCCGAAACTTTCCTAAAAATCCTCGCAGATCTACAAGACGGCAAGGAATTTAAAGTTGGTTCACAAATCGGCAGACAATGTTCTGCGGCGCAAGAATAATTTTTTAAAATGTTAAAAATCAGATTAGCTCAGGAAAAAGCCAAAGGAAAAGATTTCGATGAAATTTGGCGCATTTTTAAAAAAATAATTGCCGCAGGCGATAGTTACGTCAACAGTTCCGAAACCAACAAATCCAAAGCACGCGCCAAATGGATGAACAAAGAAGCAAAAACTTTTATCGCTGAAAATGATGGAAAAATTCTTGGCGCTTATCTGCTAAAATCAAATCAAGTCGGTCGCGGATCTCACATCGCAAATGCCAGTTACATCACTGATGAAGCAGCTCGCAAACAAGGCATCGGCAAGGCTTTAGCACTTCATTCAATTGCAAAGGCAAAAGAGTTGGGCTTCCACGCAATCCAGTTTAACTTCGTAGTTTCAACAAATATTCCTGCCGTAAAATTATGGCAATCAGTAGGATTTAAAATCATCGGCACCACTCCCAAAGCCTTTAATCACAAGGATTTGGGATATGTTGATTCTTACATTATGTTTCGAGAATTATAGAAATAATTAGCGAACTAATCTCGGAATAATTTGTTCTAAGTATTTTGAGCGCTGGTTAGGCGCGGAGATTTCGAGGAACGCAACAACATCTCGTGTAAAAAATACTCGGAATAATTTGTTCTAAGTATTTTGAGTGCTGGTTAGGCGCGGAGATTTCGAGGAACGCAAACGTACTCTTGTACGTGTGTACCACAGATAATCGAACGCAACGACACCAGCGCTCAAAAGACGACGAACAAATGGACTTGTAGCTCAGTTGGTAGAGCAGCTGACTCTTAATCAGTAGGTCGGCGGTTCGAATCCGCCCAAGTCCACCAATCCCAGCAAGGCTTCAGACAAATTAGCCTCCTCCAAAAACCCCTCCATGGGGCACTCTTGGGACACTAAAATACAAAAAACCAAAACAACCGACGATAAGAAAAAAGCTACAACGCCTTGATTTCATTGTTACCGCGATTTCTGATTGATTGTAGATTTTTACAAAAATCACTCTCTCTCTCTTGGTCAGTAAGTCGGCGATTTGAATCCGCGAGATATACCGAAACTGATTCAAGCTACCGAACTCAAAAATAAAGAGTCGGTATATGGGCAGGGCCTACGCATGAAAACCACGAGTAACAACAAACCTCGGTCTAGCTCCCTCTCCCTTCAGGGGAGAGGGCTGGGGTGAGGGTGAATAAGTAAAGGGCATCTCTAAAAATTGTCTTTTCCGGTAATTTTGAGTTTTAACAAATTTGCTCGAGAGCACGTATATCTAATACGCTTACCTTCTCGCAAATTTGTTAAAACTCAAAATTCCTCGAAAAATCCTAATTTTTAGAGGCGCCCTAAAAATGCTTTAACAGCAAACTTCCCTTCCCCACCTTTAAACTTTTCACAATTGAACGATAAACATACGCATTAGCAGATTTTACCGCTTTCACCAAATCCATCTTTTTAGCAATATTGCAGGCAAGCGCTGAAGCCAAAGTGCAACCGGTTCCATGAATATTTTTCTTTCCGATTTTTTTATTAGATATGAGATGAAATTTATTTTTTTTATCGAGCAAAATGCTGTAAATTTTTCCGTCAACAAAATTTAGATGTCCGCCTTTTATCAAAACTGCTTCACAGCCCAAAGCTTTGATTTTTATGGCGGCGAGCTTCATGTCATCAATATTTTTTATTTCAATTCCTGACAAAACTTTTGCTTCATCGATGTTTGGTGTGACGATTTTTGCTGTAGCGATAAATTTTTTAAGCGCTGTGATGGCATTTTTTTCGAGCAATAAATCGCCGGAAGTTGCAACCATTACTGTGTCGAGAATTAGCGGAATATTTTTAGTTTTTTTGAAAAGGACATCAGCGACGCACTCAATAATATCAGCATTTCCCAACATACCAATTTTTATCACATCGAATTTTATATCATCCAAAACTACTTCGATTTGCTGACGTAAAAATGCGATTGAGGGATTTTCAACAGCGAAAACTTTTTGAGTATTTTGCGCAGTGAGACAAGTGATTGCAGCGGCGGCATAAACTTTATGAGCAGTGGCGGTTTTTAAATCAGCCTGAATTCCAGCACCCCCACAAGGATCGGAGCCGGCGATGATGAGGATTTTTTTTGTCATAAATCAGACTCGTCATCCTTGGTGCTTAGAGCCAAGGATCTCGGGAGCTTGTCTCACGAGATCCTCGAACGCTGCGCATTCAAGGATGACGAATAAATTAATTAAATTTCATAAACCGTTTTCCCAGCAATCACCGTTCTAACCGCCCTACCCTTCACTTTAAATCCATCGAAAGGAGAATTTTTGGATTTGCTGAAAAACTTTTGTGAATCAATTGTCCATTCCGCATCGAGATCAATCAAAGTCAAATCAGCGCGCGCGCCTTTGGCGATTACACCGCCATCGAAATTAATAATTTTCGCCGCGTTACAAGTCATCTTCGCAAGCAAATCTTTTAGAGATAAAACTTTGTCGTGATAAAGTTTCAAACTCAGTGGCAGCATGCTTTCAACGCCAACGATTCCAAAAGTCGCTTCTTCAATTGGCTTATCTTTTGAAGCCAAATCGTGAGGCGCGTGATCGGTTGAGATGGCGTCAATCGTGCCATCGCGAAGTCCTTCAATCAATGCCAGACGATCTGTTTCGCTTCTAAGTGGAGGATTCATTTTGGCGTTGGTTCCTGATTTCAAAACTTGTGTGTCATTCAATAAAAAGTGATGCGGACAAACTTCAACAGTTGCCGGTAAGCCTTTTGCCTTAGCGCGACGCATGGCATCCAAAGCTTCGCGAGTTGAAACGTGAAGTAAGTGATAACGTCCGCCGATTGCTTCAAGAATCGCCAAATCACGCTCCACAATTACCGATTCAGAAATATTCGGAATTCCGCGCACACCAAGCTCACGCGAAACTTCACCTTCATTGATACAGCCTTTGTTAGTAAGGTTCAAATCCTCCGCATGCTGCGCGATTACGACCCCGAGATTTTTAGAATATTCGAAAGCACGACGCATAGCATTAGCATTCATCACCGGAAGTCCATCATCGGTAAAGCCTACAGCCCCAGCGTTTTTCAGCGCATTCATGTCAGTAAGCTCTTCGCCTTTCATTCCTTTGGTGATGCAGCCATAAGCGCGAATGTTGCAGTGAGACACTTCGCGAGCCTTTAGTCGCAAATATTCAAAAGTTAAAACTGAATCAAGAGTTGGAACAGTGTTTGGTTGACAAACCACAGTCGTCACGCCGCCAACTACAGCAGACTTGCTTCCCGAAGCCATATCTTCTTTGTGAGTTTGACCAGGATCGCGAAAATGAACTTGAATATCGATCAATCCGGGAGATAAAACATGACCCTTACAATCAACAATTTCCGCACCTTCAGCAGAAAGTTTTTCACCGAAATCCACGATTTTATCACCGATAGTTAAAAGCTCGCCAAGCTTGTCATATCCTGATTTCGGATCGATGATACGAGCGTTTTTGTAGAGAATTTTTTTGTCAGCAGCAATTGGATTTGCATAAGGAAGATCGAATTTTGGCATAAATTTGGGATTGGTTTTGAACTAACAGGCAACATCAAGAAAGATGACAAACATTTCAAGCAATAGTTATGAGCAATAAGCACTAGACTTATAACTCATAGAACCTACATTTATTGAGCTATAAACCTAAAACTTATAACTCATGAAATGGAACTGGCAGCATAAAAATTGGCCGAACTTTCAATTTAAAAAAGAAGAAATCTCCAAACTCGAATCTGAATTCACCTTCAATTCCGGCTTGGTTTTTGGTGTTTATAAACATTTAGATAAGCAGAATCAGGAAAATTTAACCATTGAATTGATTGCCTCCGAAGCTCTAAAAACCTCAGCGATCGAAGGTGAAACTCTGAATCGCGATAGTTTGCAATCTTCAATCAAACGCAGTTTTAATTTGGCGGCAGATCAGAAAAAAATTCCCGCCGCCGAAAAAGGAATTTCGGATATGATGGTTGATCTCTATCGCAATTTTGATGATAAACTCACTCACGCTTCACTTTTCCGCTGGCATGAAATGTTGACGAATGGTCGGAGAGATTTAGACGCGATTGGAAAATATCGCCATCATGATGAGCCAATGCAGATTATTTCCAAAAGGTTAGACGAAGACCCCCAAATCCACTTCGAAGCACCACCGTCGAAAATTCTCAAAAAAGAAATGGATGAATTTATAAAATGGTTCAACACCTCCAAATCCACCCTCACCCCATTGGCACGAGCCGCGATTGCACATTTATATTTTGTTTCGATTCACCCGTTTGAAGATGGTAATGGCCGGATCGCGCGAGCCTTGGCGATCAAGGCTTTGTCGCAATCTAATAAACAACCGATGTTGACTTCATTTTCGACGATTATTGAGGCAGGGAGGAAAAAATATTATAAGACGTTAGGGGATAATAATCGTGGCTTGGAGATTGGTGATTGGATTAATTATCTTGGAAAAACTTTCATCGAATCGCAGAATCATACTCAAAAATTGATTGAGTTTTTATTAGCAAAAACGCGGCTTTATGATGAGATAAAAGGGAAAATAAACCCCCGCCAAGATAAAGTATTAAAGAGAATTTTTGCCGAAGGTTTAGATGGGTTTGAAGGGGGACTCAGCGCAGAAAATTATATCAAAATTACCAAAACTTCGAGAGCAACTGCGACGAGAGATTTGCAGGATTTGGTTGAGATGAAGGTTTTGATTAAGAGCGGGGAACTGAAGGGGACGAGATATTTTTTGAGTCTTCTAGAGTAGAAATATCTTGCAATCACGCCCTCTCGTTCATGCCAAACAAATCTATTTTTGATGCGTGGTGTTGGTGGCTTGGTATGAAAGTTTCAGCGGGGTTACAAACCCCGCCGAGCTACAGGCAATAAAGGCTCAAATGCTGGGCGGGATTTGCAATCACGCCCTCTCGTTCATGCCAAACAAATCTACCACTCCCTCACAACCTCAATCTCAGAATCAAGATTAGCTGAAGACCACTTCCAATATTCCGGCCTTTCCACATAACCTTTTATCACTGGATTATTATGAATATAATTCACCTTCTGCAGAAAAAAATTATCACTCTCGATCAACTTCGGCTCATTGTCATATCTCCAAAACTCATAACCATTTTCACTCCTAAAAAGTTCTAAAACATTAGCTTCATTTGCGGAAATATTTTTGATCAATTGCTTCGAAGTAAATTTTTTAAAATCACGTAAAACACCAATTAGATCGGGCGCTCTCACAATCATGTGCAAATGATTGAGCATAAAAACATAAGCAAAGACTTCTAAGCCTTTATTTGCCTGACAAAATTTTATCGAATCAGCTAAGATCTGCCAACGATTGTGACGATCGAAGATGTAATACCAGTTTTTGATGGTGGGAGTTATGAAATAAAGCTGATTGCTGTGGAAGTTAGAAGGGATGCGGAGTTTGGGCATTTGGGTGTGTTAGGTTTTTTTGGGTGTTTTGCATGAACGTTTCAGCGGGGTTGCAAACCCCGCCGAGCTAGGGGCGGCATTGCAAATACCGCCTAGCATTGGATTGATTTTTAACTATAAATCTAAACCCAGAGCTGGGCGTGGTTTGCAACCGCGCCCTTAAATTCATAATTAATTTCAAATTTTGTAAACCATTAAGGTGGCATTGCAAATACCGCCTAGCAATTTTGGGTGAATTACTCCCACTCAATCGTTCCAGGCGGCTTGCTCGTGAAGTCATAAACAACTCTATTAATTCCCCTCACCTCATTAATAATCCTGCTCGTAACATGACACAAAAACTCCGGATCATAGCGATAAACATCCGCCGTCATTCCATCGATCGAAGTGACAGCTCGTAGCGCCAAAACATTTTCGTAAGTTCTGGCATCGCCCATTACGCCGACGGTTTTTACTGGTAATAAAACCGAGAAAGCTTGCCAGATTTTGTCGTAGAGTCCGGCTTTTTTTATTTCTTCGATGTAGATGGCATCAGCTTCTTGCAAAATTTTAATTTTTTCAGGAGTGATGGCGCCGATGATTCTAATTGCTAATCCTGGACCCGGAAATGGATGGCGGCCGACTACATTTTCTGGCAAGCCTAATTCGCGCCCCAAAACTCTCACCTCATCTTTGAAGAGCATTCGAACTGGTTCGAGCAATTTTAATTTCATCCTTTTTGGCAAACCACCGACATTGTGATGAGATTTAATTGTGTGGCTGGCGCCTTTGTTTGGATGGCTGGATTCGATTACATCGGGATACAAAGTTCCTTGCGCTAAAAAATCAGCGTCTTTGATTTTTTTTGCTTCGGCATCAAAAACTTCGATGAAAGTTTTGCCGATGATTTTGCGTTTTTTTTCGGGATCAGAAACGCCTTTTAGCTTTGATAAAAAAAGCTTCGACGCATCAACATAAACCAAATTTGTCTTAAATTTTTTGCCAAAAACTTCCTTAACTTGCGCGCCTTCGTTTTTTCTAAGCAAACCGTGATCGACAAAAATGCAGGTTAACTGCTTGCCGATTGCTTCGTTGATTAAAGCTGCAACAACCGATGAATCCACGCCACCGCTAAGTCCACAGATTACTCTTTTTTTGCCGACGATTTTTTTGATCGCTAGAATTTCTTCATTTTTGAAATTTTTCATGCTCCAAGTTGGCTTACATCCCGCGATTTCGATGACGAAATTTTTGATGATTTTTCGACCATCCAAAGTGTGTTCAACTTCAGGATGAAATTGTACGCCGTAAATTTTATTTTTTTCGTCAGCAATGGCGGCGAATGGTGCTTTTGGGGTGTTAGCGATGGTTTTAAAACCGGTTGGAATTTTAGAAATATGATCGCCGTGACTCATCCAAACTTGAGTTTTTTTTACACCTTTAAAAAATTTTGAATCGGAAACGATTTTTATTTCAGCTTTACCAAATTCGCGTTCAAAAGATTTTCCAACTTTACCACCAAGCAAGTGACAGATTAGCTGCTCGCCGTAACAAATTCCCAAAATCGGCAATCCCAAATCAAAAACTTTTTTATCGATTGTTGGTGCACCTTTTTCATAAACCGAAGATGGACCGCCGGAAAAGATGATGGCTTTGGGAGCGATTTTTTTGATTTCATCAAACGTGATGTCGCAATTTTTTACTTCGCAAAAAACGCCGAATTCGCGGATTCTGCGGGCGATTAATTGGGTAACTTGGCTACCGAAATCGATGATGAGGACTGAGTTGGACATGGATTATGTATATTAAAAAAGGTGGACCCCGTCATACGACGGGGTGACAACTTTTGGGGCACGAATTACCTCTGAGTTTGTCACCCCGTCGCATGACGGGGTCCAGAATTTATTTCAAAATCGCTTTGACGATTTTTTGCTCTATTTCTTTAGCAGAAAATTTGTTGGATAAAATTTCGTGAATCGCTTCGCACAAGTCTAGCTGCAATTTCATTTTTTTGGCGATTGCGGCAACTGCGCGCGCCGAAACTGCGCCTTCGTAGGTTTTGCCAGCTTCAGGTTTTTTGCCCATTGCGATTAATTTTCCTAAAGAATTATTGCGCGATTTGTTTGAAGAACAAGTTAGAAAAATATCGCCAAAACCTGCGGCGCTGTTGATATCAACCGAGGCTTTAAATTTTTTGCACAGCAATTGAATTTCAGAAATTCCTTTCATCACCAAAGCTGCCTTGGCATTCACGCCAAGCTCCAAGCCATCAATGATTCCACAGCCAATCGCTAAAATATTTTTTACTACGCCGCAAATTTCAGCGGTGCGCGGATCTTTGAAATATTGGGCGCGGAAATAATCGTTGCTCAAAATTTTGATCACTTTATCGGCAGTTTTTTTCTGTTTAGCGGCAATCGTTGTAACTGTCGGCAATTCGCTCGCCACCTCGATGGCAAAATTCGGACCAGATAAAGCGGCGTAATTTTTAATGCCGGTAATTTTTTCAAAAGCGTCGCTGAGAATTGTTAGCGAAGATTCTTCAATGCCTTTGGAACAAATCACAAAACTGCAGGTTTTTTTGAATTTATTCTTGGCGATTTTTTCAAAAAGTTTTTTGGCGCTAGTGCTGGGAACAACGATAAAAACGAAATCAACATCCAAATTAAAATCAGAAATCGCCGCGATATTTTTACTCAATTTTATTTCAGGCAAAAATTTTGAATTGCTGCGCTTCTCATTAATTTCCTTGATCGCTTCTGAACTATTAGAACTCAAAAAAACTTGATAAGAATTTTTTGCCATAAGATTGGCAAGCGAAGTACCCCAAGCGCCCGCCCCGATAACGAGAATTTTTTCTTTTAATAGTTTCATGAAATTTTTTCGATGATTGCGATGGCAGTTGCTAGTGGATTTTCGTCGCTAATGGAAAGGTGAATAGCAAAGTTTTTGCAGGCAAAATGTTTTTTTACAAACACTTCTTTTCCATTGAGAATTTTAATTTTTGGCGCGCCAAAATCGTCATTTTCAATTTCAATATCTAGAAAATCTACACCTCTTCCGATGCCCAAACCAAGAGCTTTGGAGAAAGCTTCTTTGGCGGCAAATCTTTTAGCATAAAACAAAGCGCGTGGCAAAGCACTATCTTGCGAAACTTTAATTTTTTCGGCACGCTTAATTTCGTTGGCGGTAAAAATTTTTTGCGGAAATTTTTCGCCGAATTGAGACATAAGATGTTCAATTCTTCCAACCGAAACTAAATCAATTCCAACTCCAAGAATCATTTTTAATTTAAATAAAATTGCAGTTTAACTTAAGCGATATTTAACTGTTACAAACACAGCTTTCACTTCTCTTCAAAGATTCAAATGTTTTCTGAAAAAAATATTGTAGTTACAATAGGAAATATTGGCTCCGTCATTGCTGTTCACGAAGGAAATAATATCAAAAATAAAATTTTCCTCGATGAATTAAATGACGATTCACAAAAACATCTGATCAAAGAAGTTTTTGCGAAAAATAAGTCAGCGCCAATATATATCCTGCTCGATACCATTGACCAAAGCTATAGAAGGAAAACCTATCCACTTGTCCGCAGAGGAGATCTTAACCAGATAATTAAGCGCGATTTGATCAATGACGGTGATAAGGATAGTCTCAAAAATTATATTGTTCTTAACGATAAAAAATCGAAGACAAATCAATTAAATCGCCGCTGGGAATGTCTTTTCGTTTCGGTTCCCAATTCCGAAACAGTCACTAAATGGATCGAGTTTTTACTCAATATGCCCAATCACTTGGTGGGAATTTACATGTTGCCGCTCGAAACTTTTAATCTTTATCTCCTACTAAAAAATAGCATTGGCACTAAATCAAAATCTTCGGGGAAAAAAGTCGATATTTGTTGTTTCGTTATACAAACAAAAGTCAGTGGAATCAGGCAAATAGTATTCTCCGAGAAGGGAATAGTTTTTAGTCGCGTCGTCGATTATGACTTCGAACAGCCCGATTTTTTAGAAAAATATGAACATGATTTATACAGCACTTTCGAATATTTAAAACGACTTTTCCCCAATCTTACCATCTCAGAATTTAACATTGTTAATATTCTCTCAAGCCAAGCAATAGAGCTCATCAGCAGCATTAATAATACAGAGCTTAGTTTTATAAATTATACCCCAAGCAAGGCTGCTACTGAAATTGGATATGGTAAGCTTTTTCCTCAAGGCAGTAATTTTTCTGACTTATTAATTTCAAAAATTTTCTCCCACAAAAAGAAAATTTTAAAATTCAATACCACTAAAATCAGATTTCTCGAAAGATTTTTTATCATATTAAGAACATCTCACTACCTCAATTGGCTTCTTGTCGTAACGATTTGTGCCTCCATTTTATTGACGATTATTGCTCAAGAAAAAGTTTCGGAAACAATCGAAGTCGTTGAGATATCAAAGTTCGATGCAATACAAAATTTAGCAAAGCTAAAACAAATGGCGCTTGATCGTTCTGCTAGGGCGACTGGCGATAAAACCATTACTATTGAAAAAATTATTGATTTTGGAAAAACTGAAGAATTGCTTGGTAAAACCGGATCTAATTTTAATGACTTCTACATCAATCTAAAATTTCTTAAAAAATTTAATGTGAAGTTAGATAAATTTTCTTATCGGATATCGTCATTTGATTCCAAATCACCTTCAGCCACTTTGGAGTATGAAACAAAATTTGGTGGACAATTAATTAACAAAACCGGTGATATTGAAGACTTATTTCGCGAGTTTGATAGCTTGGCTATTGAGGTAAAAAAGAATATGCCGAAGAGCGGAGTTAAATATAACGAGCTACCTCGCAACATTGATTTCAACAAAAAATACTACGACTTCCCAATCGACTTCACGATTAGCAACAAGTAATAAAAATGAGAATTCCCGACTTAAGAAAAAAAATTATAACTAACTTCTCAATCGCCTTTATTTTACTGATTTTTGCGATAGGAATTATAAATTTTTATCTAACTCAAGAAAGTGTCGTCACGACAGTAGTTAAAAAAATTAATGGCGAGATTGATCAGATAAAAAACGAGACCGCCTCTCTAGAGAGTAAGTCTGCTGAAATTGCAAAATATACCGAAATTTGGCAAAATTTATCAGAAAATAAAACTGTTGCTACCGGAATAAAAATTGATGACTTTAACGCAAAATTAAGTTCCACCGCAGCGAAACATTCGATCAGTAATGTGAATCTAAAAATATCATTACCCGAGGCTTTTAAGGATGGAATTTTTAAACGTGATACAGTCGATGTAATGCTATCAACTGTTAATATGACTTTCATCGCTTTAAACGATATAAAAGCACTAGCATTCGTCAATGAACTTGTGACATCTATACAGGGCTATCCAGTAATCACCTTCTTCGAACTTAGAAAGGCCAAAGATTACAGTGCTGAAGATTTTAAAAATATGGCCGCCGGAAAAGAAGTTGGCATCGTTAGTGCAAAAATAGATTTTTCTTGGTATATTTATAAGGATTTAGTGACGGCTACAGCGCCGGCAATACTGCCAGTTACGAATTTAAAACAAGTTAAAAATTAATGAGAGAGAGATATAAATTTTATAAAATTATAACAATTTCAATCTTGGCAACAAGCTTTTACTACCCTGCCGCAGCACAAAATCAAGATACCGTCGGAAGCTTTTCAGAAAAAAACTTAACTGATAATTCGCCCGTTAAGTCTCAAATAATCAAGCCCGAAAATTCACCAATTTCTGCCGATAATATTAACAAGATTTCAAGTTCCATCGAAACAATTTTGCTCAATAAAAAAGCTACCTCATTGATGTTTGATGATGAGCAAAATAGCAATATCGAGCGCGCCGTCGATTCTTTTAAAAGTATCGGCTCTGCTGATTATAAAAAATATGATACTGCCGGCCAAGATTTAGCTGACCTATCGCAGCAATCCTATGAAGAAAATGAAAAATCTTACATCTATCTTGGATCGATAATCTATCTAACTCCAAAGGACTGGGCAGTATGGATTAATAACCAAAAAATTACCTACACCACTAATAAGAAAACTAGCGAAATCTATGTAAAATCAGTTGAAAGTGGTAAGGTTAAAATCTCCTGGTCGCTCAGTGTCAGTAAGTGGAAAATCTTGTCAGGAAATCAGTCGGAAGAATCAACGCCAAAAGTGAATTCTAGAAATCAGGTTGAAGTAAATTTTGAATTAAAGCCCAACCAAACTTTTGTTCTCAGCAATATTAGCGTTGTTGAAGGCCGCATCACAATTAAAAAGACTGAGGGAAAATTACCGAATGCAACTGCTGTAATAAATAATACCCCCGCATCTTCTAAAGAGCCTCTCTAAAAATTGTCTTTTTGGTAATTTTGAGTTTTAACAAATTTGCTCGAGAGCACGTATATCTAATACGCTTGCCTTCTCGCAAATTTGTTAAAACTCAAAATTCCTCGAAAAATCCTAATTTTTAGAGGCGCCCAATAGTAAGCAGGCAGTCTCTGATTTTATCAACCGCTTCCTTGGCATGATCCTTTGTAATAATCAAAGGTGGTAAAATTCTAATCACATTATCAGAAGCCGGAACTGTTAATAATCCTTGATCTATCAGCCTCCTCACCAACTCATTATTTTCAATTGTTTGATTAATTTTTATTCCAATCATCAAACCAACTCCCCTCACCTCATCAATTAAATTGGGGAAATCATTTTGTAGATCAATCAACTGATTTTTGAGATATTCCGCCACCGCTCTTACATTTGGCAAAAATTCCGCAGCTAAAATTATATCCAGAACTGAATTAGCTACTGCCATCGCTAGAGGATTTCCACCATAAGTCGTGCCGTGAACTCCAAGGGTCATGCCGCTCGCCGCATCTTTGGTTGCCAAACAAGCACCCAAAGGAAAACCTCCGGCAATTGCTTTGGCGGTTGCAATAATATCAGGTTTTACGCCGTAATATTCATGAGCAAAAAGATGGCCAACCCTTCCCATGCCGCATTGCACTTCATCAAAAGCTAATAGCAGATTTTTTTCATCACAGATTTCGCGAAGTTCAGAAATGAATTTTTTATCAGCAACGCGAATTCCTTCTTCACCTTGAATCGGTTCAATCAAGATGCCGGCGGTATTTTTGGTGATGGCTTTTTTTACTGCTTCAATATCACCAAATTCCACATTATCAAATCCGTCAAGAGCCGGCTCAAATCCTTCGAGATATTTCTTTTTTGCTGCTGCCGAAATTGTGGCGATTGTGCGTCCGTGAAAAGCGCCAGTAAAAGTTATGATGCGATTTTTTTGCGGCTGATTTTTAGTATAAAAATGACGACGAATCATTTTGATCACGCATTCAACACTTTCTGCGCCGGAATTACAGAAAAAAGCATAGTCAGCAAAAGTTGCATCCACCAATTTTTCGGCGTAATTATTCAACTCATTAATGTTGTAAATATTGGAAACATGCCAAAGTTTTTTGGCTTGCGAGCTTAGAGCCTCAACCATTTTAGGATGACAATGTCCAAGAGCATTCACCGCAATTCCCGCACCAAAATCGAGATATTTTTTTCCATCAGAAAATAAATAAACGCCTTCGCCATGCGAAAAAGAAATATCAAAACGCTTATGCACTGGAAGAAGCTTGGAGGAAGTAGACATTGAAATGGCAATTAACAATTAAGAATTAAGAATTAACAAATTCCTAATTGTTAATTGTTAATTGTTAATTGAATTTTTGTGCTTCTCGATTCTAACCAAAATAAACAACAAATTCTTGATGAGTTTCTAAAAATCTGTCCATTCGATGGATGGACTAATGAAGCACTTTCCAAGGCATTCTCAAATTGTGGAGTTGATGAAAAATTTAGTTCACTAATTTTTGAAAATGGCTTGCTCGATTTGGCAGAATTTTATTTTTCTTCGCAAAATGAAAAAGCCTTAGCACTCATTGAAAAAATCGAAAATTTTCATCAGAAAAAAATTCGCGATAAAATTCGTTTTGCTCTTTACGCCAGATTTGAAGTTGAAAAAAATCACAAAATTGCACTGCAGAGATTGCTTAATTTTTATCTCGATCCCAAAAATTTTACTTCACTTAAAAATGGCCCAAAGCCTTTAATTCAAGGGTTTTCAATCTGTTTTAAAATAGCGGATTTTATCTGGAAAACCCTTAATGACCCATCAACTGATTTCAATTTTTACACCAAAAGATTGACCTTGGCAAAAATAATTTTCCGCAGCCTTTTTGTCTTTTTAAAAGATGAAGATGAGTCTTTTTCCAAAACCAAAAAATTCATCGATTTGGAAATTGAAAAAGTCATGCAATTTGAAAAATTTAAAGGTCGCTTTAAAAAATTTTCATCGAGAAGTAAAAAGATTCTTTGCGAATTTATTTTAGATGAAAAAGGTTCACCCAAATCTCCCAAGGAGATAATTAAAAACCTCCCCTTTTTCCGCCTTTAACCAAGTTAAGTAAAAGTCCAACTTACGACTTACGACTTACGACTTACGACTAATATGTCCACCAGCTTCAGCATTCTCGATCTAGTATTTTTCACTTTCACAATAATTTTTGTGCTCACCGCTTTTTTTCGCGGCTTTGTAAAAGAAATATTTTCTCTCTTAAATTGGATCGTCTCCCTCACCCTTTCCTATCTTCTAACTCCTTATGTCACAGATCTTTTAATTGATCATTTTGAAAATCGCCTTGTGCTCGACGGCATTACGCGAAGCTTACTTTTCATTTTATTTTTCATCATCACTGCAATCTCCACTTCGGGCTTGCGTGATTCACTGCAAAAAAAAATACCGAAAATTTTTGATCGCTCTTTAGGGATATTTTTTGGCTTCGTAAAAACTTTACTGATTTTTGGATTTGTCTATTCGCTCTATTTCAATCTTTATGGAATGTTGCTGGGAAAAAACCTTGAGGAAGGCGGCAAGAAAGAGCCCCAATGGCTTGCTGACGCCAAGTGTCACAGCTTACTAAAATTTTCTGGTGATACGCTTGATCCACTAGTTAAAAAATTCTTCGATTCCATCACAAAAAATTTGGATCAAGTAATTCCTAAAGATAAAAATCTTGACGAAAAAATTGATGAAATAATGCAAGACAAAGATCTTTTATCTGAAACAAAAAAAGCTGAAGATATAGTTAAAAAAGCCTCTGATATCAATGCTGACGCCGATGTCGGCTACAACAAAAAAGACATCGAAAAGATGAATCATCTAATCAACATTATCGACAAATAATCTAACCAAAACTTTTTAAACATGTTCGAACTTACAGGGAAAAACGCATTGGTCACCGGCGCAACAGGTGGCATTGGATCAGAAATTGCTAAGGCTCTTGCCAAACAAGGCGCGAGCTTAGTTCTATCTTCAACTAAGGAGGAAAGGCTTCAGGAATTGGCGGCAGAAATTGTCGAAAAAATTGGTGGAGATGTAAAATATATCGCCTGCAACTTATCCGACGCAGCAGCGGTGGATGCTTTGTTCGACAAGGCTGAAGAGTTAGTTGGACAAATCGATATTTTAGTCTGCAACGCTGGAATCACCAAAGATAATCTGGTTTTACGCATGAAGGACGAAGATTTTATGCATGTAATTGATGTGAATTTGAAATCAACTTTCATTCTAAATCGCAACGCTATCAAAAAAATGATGCGCCGTAAATATGGCCGCATCATTAATATCGCTTCAGTTGTCGGCGTCACTGGAAACCCAGGACAATGCAATTATGTAGCTTCAAAAGCCGGCATGATTGGCATGACCAAATCGATGGCGATGGAAGTTGCGAGCAGAAATATCACTTTAAATTGTGTCGCTCCTGGCTTCATCGCAAGTCCCATGACCGAAATTTTAACTGAAGCACAAAGAGCAGCGATTCTAACAAAAATTCCTGCTGGAAAAATGGGCGAATCTTCTGATATCGCCAAAGCTGTTTCCTTCCTAGCCTCTGAAGATGCCTCTTACATCACCGGCCACACATTGCATGTGAATGGTGGAATGTTTATGAATTAAAATTTAGTCGATAGTCTGATAGTCGATAGTCATCCCGAGCTTGCTCTGACTATCGACTACCGACTATCGACTACCTAACCCAAACTTATGACTAATACATACAAAACAAAAATCGCCATCATCGGCTCCGGTCCCGCTGGATTCAGCGCCGCAATCTACGCCGCCCGTGGGAATCTTGAGCCAATCATGATTAATGGCTCACAACCGGGTGGACAATTAACCATCACAACCGATGTCGAAAATTATCCGGGATTTGCCGATGTAATTCAAGGTCCGTGGCTGATGGAGCAAATGGAAAAACAAGCACTTCATGTTGGTACCAAAATTTTTCACGATCACATTAAGGAAGTAGATTTATCACAACGTCCTTTCAAACTTATTGGCGAATCTGGCGATATTTTTGAAGCGGAAACAATTGTGATTGCAACTGGCGCTCAAGCGAAATGGCTGGGACTTGAAACCGAAAAAAAATTCCAAGGTTTTGGGGTTTCAGGATGCGCAACTTGCGACGGATTTTTCTTTCGTGGTAAAGAAGTAATTGTTGTTGGTGGCGGAAATAGCGCGGTTGAAGAAGCTTTGTATCTAACTAATCACGCTAAAAAAGTTTACGTAGTTCATCGTCGCGATAAATTTAAATCAGAAAAAATTCTGCAAGATCGTCTCTTCAAAAATCCAAAAATCGAAGTGATTTGGAATCATGCTTTGGATGAAGTTTTAGGATCGGAAAATCCAAAAACTGTTACTGGCGCACGTTTAAAAAACACACTTAACGGTGAAATCAAGGAAATGCCAATTGACGGAATTTTCATCGCTATTGGTCATAAACCAAATTCTGATTTGTTCAAAAATACTGGCCTCGAAATTGATTCTGAAGGCTACATTCTAACCAAGCCAAACTCTACAACCACTTCAATTCCTGGTGTTTATGCTGCCGGAGATATTCAAGATAAAATTTATCGCCAAGCAGTTACCGCTGCTGGAACTGGTTGTATGGCGGCGCTTGAAATTGAAAAATTTTTAGCCCACTAAAATAGAATGTACTCAGAAATTCCCGCGCCTCAAAAAAAGAAAAACTTCACTCACCTGTTTTTTCTTATCGCCATTTTTTTGGCGATCGCCACTGGATTATCAGATATTGAAATTCTGCAAAAATTCGCCTTAATAATTTCCGAAATTTTTGTAAAAATTTTTCAATGTATCAGTCTGCCAATCATCGCACTTTCAATTATCGTCACACTTTCGAGATATGATGCTGATGGTGAGTTAAAAACTATCTGGCACAAAGCAATCTTCTACACTATCGGTACTACCGCAGTAGCCGCCGCAGTTGCCATGGCTTTATATTTAATGATATCTCCTTCCAGCATTACAACTCCAGCACTCGATCCAAATTCGATGGCCGAGACTGATATAAATTATCTCCAACATTTAACAAATTTAATTCCCAGCAACATCTTTGCACCATTCCTAGAGCATCAAGTTATCGGCGCATTATTAGTCAGCATCGCAATTGGTATCGCCATTCGTTTCATTCCCGAAACTGAAGCAAGAATATCAGTAACAAATTTTTTCAGGGGCACCCATGGAATTTTTTTAGTAATGACTTCTTGGATCGTAAAAATAATTCCTATCGCGCTTTATGGCTTCATCAGTGCAGTGGTCATCGATCTTAAAAATGGCATGAATCTTAGTGGAATTGGCAGCTATTTAGCGGTGATAATTTTAGCTAATATTGTACAAGGCTTCGTGATTTTGCCGCTACTACTTTACAAAAATAATATCAGACCTTTCGCCGCGATGCGATCAATGTTACCAGCGCTTTCCACGGCATTTTTTTCAAAATCTTCCATTGGTACTTTGCCGATCACCATGAAAACCGCCGAAGAAAATTTACATATCTCGCCGAAAGTTAGTCGCTTCATTTTACCACTTTGCACTTCGATCAACATGAATGGTTGCGCGGCTTTTATTTTTACTACGGTAATTTATCTCATGCAAAATCACGGCGTGGAAATAAATTTTTCCACCATGCTTTTATGGATTTTAATTTCGACTATTGCTGCCATTGGAAATGCTGGAATTCCAATGGGTTGTTTCTTTTTAAGTGCGAGTCTTTTAACCAGCATGAATATTCCGATTACTTTACTGGGCTTGATCTTACCATTTTACAGTATCATCGACATGTTTGAGACCTCCCTAAACGTCTGGTCAGATTCATGCGTGGCTAAAGTAATCGACAAACAAATTAAGGAAGAAAAATGACTAATTCACTTACTCTAACTATTGATAAAAATGGCGTCGCAAATCTTTGTTTCGACATGCCGAATGAAAAAGTGAATAAACTTTCCGAGCCAGTAATGGCGGAGTTAGAAAAGGCTTTAAATGTGATTGATGGCAATAAGGCGATTCGTGTTTTACTGATCACTTCCGATAAAAAAGATATTTTCATCGCTGGCGCTGACATCAATGAAATCAGGGATTTACGCGATTCTCAACAAGCTCTAAAAAAAGTAGGACGCGGACAAGAAATCATGAATAAAATCGCCGCGCTAAAAATTCCAACTATCGCGGTGATAAATGGCGCCTGCTTGGGAGGTGGTTTAGAATTAGCTTTAGCCTGCAAATATCGCGTCGCAATTACTGGGCCAAAAACTTCTCTTGGCCTGCCAGAAGTTAGTTTAGGAATCATTCCCGGATTTGGTGGAACTCAACGCCTGCCTAGACTGCTAGGCTTAGCTGAATCGCTAAAAATTATTCTTTCTGGCAAGTCGGTTGATGCTAATAAGGCTTTTAAACTTGGTCTAGTTGATGATTTAATTCGTGAAGAATTTCTGGAAGAGAAACTTGGTTATTTTGTCACTGAAATTATTAAAAACGGCGAAGGCAATATTTACCTATCTCGCCGCCATGAAGCAAAAAAGAAACGTTTCATTTTTGAATCTCTGCTCTTGGGAAAATATGCTATTTTTTATCTCAGTCAAAAAGATCTTTATGAAAAAACCAAAGGTCAGTATCCCGCGCCCTTCGTGGCTTTAGAGGTTATCAAAAGAACTTACAACACCACTTATGTCAATCGCGGTTTCAAAACAGAGCTCGAAGGATTTTGTGAATTATGCGTTGGTGATATTTCAAAAAATCTTATCGAAGTTTTTTTTACTTCGGAAGCATTGAGAAAAGATTCCGGCATCAAAGCAGATATCACCGTTACTGAAATTAAAAATGCCGTTATTCTCGGCGCTGGCGTGATGGGCGGCGGAATTGCTTGGCTCTTCGCCAATAATAACATCAATATTCGCATCAAGGATATCACCCAAAAAGCGATCGCTCTTGGCTATAACCAGATCATCAAAATTTTTAATCAGCTCAAAAAAATCAGAAAATTAACTCAGGAACAGATAAATATAAAAACTTCTTATGTGACTGCAGGCCTTGATTTTACTGCTTTTGAAGCAGCTGATATTGTGATCGAAGCGGTAGTAGAAAATATGGCGGTGAAGAAAAATATTTTAGCTGAAGTTGAAACTAAGCTAAAAAAAGATGCGGTAATTGTTTCCAACACTTCTTCGCTTTCAATTTCTGAAATGGCGCATGCCCTAGAAAATCCTGAGCGCTTCGCTGGTATGCATTTTTTCAATCCTGTTAATCGCATGCCTTTAATTGAAGTTATTCGCGGTGAAAAAACTTCAGAAAAAACTATCGCCACCGTGGTGAAGCTTGCAAAAAAATTAGGAAAAACTCCGATCGTCGTAAAAGACGTCGCCGGATTTTTGGTTAATAGAATTTTACTTCCATCCATGAATGAAGCCTCTTATTTGCTGCAAGAAGGCGCTGACATAAAACATATTGATCATGCCATGGAAAAATTTGGCATGCCGATGGGACCATTTATTTTAGCTGATGTAGTGGGAATTGATGTTGGTGTAAAAGTTGCACATTCGCTGCAAGAAGCCTACGGACAACGCATGAGAGTCGCTGATCTTCTCGAAGAAATTTATACTAATCACAAAGAGCTTTTAGGGAAAAAGGTTGGAAAAGGATTTTATATTCATGGTGTAAAAGCTGAGATAAATGGCGAGATTGAAAACATTTTATCTCAAGTAAGAAAAGAAAAAAATATCACTCCAATCTACATTTCAGAAAATGAAATTATTGATCGCTGCATTTTAACCATGGTCAATGAAGCAGCGAAATGCCTAGAAGAAAATGTCGTCGAGAATGCTCGCTATCTTGATATGGCAATGATTATGGGCGCAGGATTCCCAGCCTTCCGCGGCGGTTTATTGCGCTACGCTGAAAATCGTGGTATTGCGGAAGTGGTGAAGAAATTGCAAGAGTTGAATGAAAAGCATGGCGCTAGATTTGAGGTGAGTAAGTTATTGATTGAGATGGCGGAAAGCGGTAAAAAGTTTTACAACTAATGAAAATAATTGGCATCGATCCCGGCCTTACAAAAACTGGCGTCGGAATTATTGAAGTAAGAAATAATTCGCTGTCATTCGTTGCTTCGGAAACAATTTATTCTTCGCCCAAAGATCCGATGGCGCATCGTTTACAACATTTCCACGATTCATTGAGCGACATTTTAAAGCTCCACCAACCTCACGAATCAGCAATTGAAGAAACCTTCGTAAATCAAAACCCCCTCTCCTCACTAAAACTTGGACATGTGCGCGGCGCCTTGATTTTAAGCCTTGGATTACATGGCTTGAAAGTCAGCGAATATTCTGCAACCGCAGTAAAAAAAGCAGTAGTTGGAGCTGGTCGTGCTGAAAAAACACAAATCCAAATGATGGTTAAAGTTTTATTACCAAAAGCGATTTTCAAAACCGAAGATGAGGCTGACGCCTTGGCAGTGGCGATTTGTCACAATAGTTACAGCAGCTTCGCCAGAAAATTGGAGTTAAAGATACCAAGCAAATAAATCCTCCGACCTCACCCTTCAGGCTCAACCACCTCATTTTTCAAAGGAGTTCTCCAGCCCTCTTTGCAAAAGAGAAATTTAATTGGTAAACCGTCACCAGATTTAATCCGGCAGAAATATTTGAAGCGATCACGTTAGTATCTCCCCCAGGCCGTCAATGTTTTTAAGGGCGCCGTTTTCCATTTTTACCCTACTCCGCCAAGGCTTTTACCAAACCATTGTCGAGCAGCAATTGGTTCAAATAAATTCCTTCATCAGCAACTTTTTGTGAGTTTGTTTCGTTCTTGTCGCTGAAAAAAACATCAGCTACGTAGCGACCGTAAATGTCGGTTTTGATGGTTTTGATGATGAGGAAAGAAATTTTATTTAGAATTCTTGCCAAAGCTCTTGCACTTTTTTTACCTTCCTCACTGCTAATTTCTGGAGCATCAATTCCCTTCAAGCGAATGATTTCATTGTGAAGAGTTTTAAAGCCAAGATCAACTGTGACGCGGATGGTGTCACCATCAACAACACGATCTAAGTAAGCTTTGTAAGTGTTAAATTTGCGCGGATGAGTGTCGGATTTTTTAAGTAAGTAAGCTTCATCTTTTTTTGTGACATCAACTTTACTTACTGTTTTTACAACTTTTGCTGATTGGTTTTCGACTTCTCGAAAAAAATTAAATCCACAATCGATGTAAACCAAATCTGCGTTTCCAAGTTTAATTAGTGGGTAAGAAAATAATTTACCTCGCTGCGGATAAAGCTTTATTGGGAGTGGTTTTTTACCTGCGGAATTGTCGGTTTTTTTCTTGGCAAATTTGCCGTTGCCGTTTTTGGTTTTTGTCACTTCTTGTTGCAAATCACCAGTAGTCCAATCGTTGTTCTTGGCAAGTTCTTCCAAGCGCTTTCTTTCCTCATCTTTTTTTACACCGCTTAACATTTGGTAATGAGTCCAATTTAAACGATCGTCATCTTTGGGAAGTTTTGGATAAGTTTGATAAAAGCCGCGCATTTTGTAGAGAACCTTGTCAGCCAGCGATGTATCTTGCGCCAACTGTTCAATTAATTTTTCTCCGTAACCTGTTTTGCTATTACGCGACAAATGATCATTGATTATTTTTCCGACGTTCCAAGCCATTACCACCTTGTATCTGGTGATGGTTTGGATAACGCCGTTTTGCGCTTGAGCGATTTGCTTCTGAATTTCGATGAGAAGATTTTCGTAACCAGCGAGAGTGATTTCTGTTGGTTTATTTTTTGTGATTAGGGCGGTTGAGGATTTGGTTGGTTTTGAGTTTGAGATTTTTTTTGGAAATGTTTTTGCCATGATTAAACCGTGGTTAATTTTAAATTCTCGCGGCGCCGCGACTTTTGTCGTTTTTTTTGGAGGTAGGGAAATCAAGGGTTGGGAATGGGTGCCGCGTAAAAAATGAGCTTTGGATTTGGAAAGTGAAGAATTTTGAAGTGAGATTTAATTTGGGAAAAATTTTGTTAAAAGTGGGATTTATTTTTGTTGGCTGAAGTGACTAATCTTCTCATTATTTTTTGTTTCAAGGTTGGGATTAGTTGTTGTTGCGAGCATTACTTTTATCAGATTTTGAAATTAATTTTTTGCAGAGTTTTTTTAGGTGGCCTTTGCGGATTGAGAGAAGTAGTAGGTCGAGAATTAGAAAAAGAGGAATAACCCAAGCTAGAGAAACTTTGATTCCTAGTAGAGCGTAGATTTGTCCCACTGCAATCAATGGGAGGGATAGAACTATTAAAAAAAACACATGAATCACATGTGAGTCGTACTGAATATTTTTTTCAGTCGAAACCACAAATAATATTACCAACACCGCATAAATCGTTAGTGGAAAATTTTTTAAAAGTTTTTTCATTCTGAACTCTTCCCGTTAAGGTTAATAAAGTAAGAAGATGGCACTGGTTTGTTGTAGCCAGGCATCATCAAGTTAATCTGAGGAAGAGATAAATTTGCCACTTGTCCTAAGCCGGAAATGTAAGAGTTAGAGTTGTAAAACGAGTTATCTTTGGTTGGAAAAAACCAGTAATTTAGACTGCTGCGATTGTTGCCAAGATTGGTTTCGTAATTTTGGTTTTAAAGGGGTCAGGTTCATTCCATAAACCATAAATCATTTTATCTCACTTTGGTTTTTTATGGTTTATGGAATGAACCTGACCCCTTTATCCTTAATTTTTTGAAGAGGTTTTTTAGGTGACCTTGGCGGATGGAGAGGATTAAAAGGTCGAGTAGGAATGCTGCAATAAGAATTATCCAAACTAATGAAGATTCGCTTAATTTTAATTCAAAAATTGAAACTAAAAAAAAGATTGGGGATCCTAATAATATGAATAAGAGTGAAATTTCACTTTTGGAGTCAAGCTCTGGCATCGTAAGCAATAATATTCTAAGACAAAGAAGACTTACTACGTAAAAACTAAATGGAAAACTTTTAATCAAACCCCAAACTTCACTCAAAAACTTTTTCATCATTTTACTCCAAAATATTCTTTAGGGACGGGCTTGCTGTAGCCAGGTGTAATTAGAGGGACTGGATAATAAATTGATGGCGAGTGTTCGGGATATTCTCGATCTTGCCAAGGAGTTGAGTAATTGATGTATTTTGGAAGCGTTGGCGGCGCTATGTCCACAGATCCCAAAAGACCGGCTGTGTAAGAATTTGAGTTGTAGCCGCTGCTATTTTGAGTTGGAAAAAACTGATACGGAAGGGCGTCTTTGTAAGATTGGTTATTCCAGTAGAGCTGGCTTGCCTTTTGGATGTCGAGCTCTGGGGAGACTAGATTTTGAGATTGGTAGACTTTGTTTGAGGTGAGGATATCAAGCGGACGATTGATTTCCCCAGTTAAGTTACCTAATCCTGCAAGGCTTGGGTTTGGTCCTCCACCCAACGTCATGTAAAGCTTCCCAGTTTCGGAATTTCTTTGATATCTAGGATCTGACTCAAAGAATTTTTCGTCACTAGGTTCAACTTCGTGGATAGTTGAGGTGTGATAAAATCCTAGCCTCACAGGCTGCACCCAAACCCTCAACGCATTATTCGCAGCCGCATTCCCCCCAATCCTCTGCCCCACAAAAATATTCTCCGCAGTCTGCTCATCAGATTGTCCAGTCGCCGCTGATGCAAAAAGTGCGGCTACACTTCCAGACAATCCCGCAAGTTGAATCGCATGCTGTCTGCTCATCGATTGATTTATTACTGAGTCTTTAAGTGCCTCTCCCACCATTTCTCCGATCACTCCAGCAGCAGCTCCAGCTCCACAATTTCCACCTTGAGCAGCTCCAGTTGCACAGCCAAGTGTGGCGTGGAGTGTAAGTTGAGTTGCTTTATTTATCTGGGATGGAAGTGCGTTTCCGTAGTGATCTGTAGGGTGTGCGGCATTACCAATTTCTTTTGCGGCTGCATTTGCGACTGCGCCAACTGCAATATTAATTGCTAAACTATTTATCGAATTTGAGAGGTTATTTCCGCTAATAGCAGATTGAACCACACTGGAAGTTGTATTAGAAATCGCTGATTCAATCAAAGAAACTTTGGCATTTTGTAAAACTTGAGCTGCGGTTCTGGTACCGTTTGTTGTGCTTGCTACTCTACTCATCTCAGAAATTCCTACATATTCAGAAAGTCCGGAGGCAGCTCCGGCGGTGATTCCGGCAATGGCGTAGCTTCTTAGAGCGTTGGAGCTTGTAGAGTCTTTGAATGTGGTTTTACTTACATCATCGAGTGAGCCTAGGAGATTTCCATCGGCGTTCATTGAAGAGTTGGTGGTGGAGACTGAAGCGGTTGCGGCTGCTGTACTTGCTACCGCAACTGTTGCCGTTGCTCCTGCTGCAGCCCAGCCACCAGCGGCGATTCCTGTGGTTACTGGAGCTGCGGCTCCAAGTGTTGCAACGGTTACCGCAACCGCGGCAATCGCAACAACTGCACTTCCAGTGCTAGTCAAACCCCTCGTAGTCTGATCCCAATTAATATGAGTCTCATCAATTGGATTGTAGATGGCTTTGCTTGGATCGAGATTGTTTAGATAAGCGAGCGCTGGGTTGGATGCGAATGTTGAGGTGTCGGTTCCGCTGCCGGTATTTTTATATTGAGCGAGAATATTGTTTTCTGTGTTGAAAGTTATTTCTCCGGAAGTTCCCAAGTTACTTCCGCCATCTGATCTGATTTTATTATTGATTGCGATAGCTGTCATGAAGCCACTAGTTCCATTACTAAAAGTGAATTTATCATTTTTGTTATTGGTGTAGGAAGTGGAGTGAGTGTCTGATGAGGTTAAAAGTAGCAGATCATTTCCGCTATTAATTGTTAGGTTTTGTGAGTTGTTAATTCCTGCAACTCCGGAAGTTAATTTTGCTGATTGGAGAGTGGTGTCGTTTGCGGAAGTTAGGGTGAGATTATTTGCTGATGTTAGCTCTGAAGAAATTGTTGTAGTGTCGTCGTTCTTTGTTGTGTGTAATTTTCTGGAACCAAACAAACCTTTTGCGCCCTCTTCTTTGCTGGAAGAGTGAGTTTCTTGAGCAGAGGTGATGTTGAGATTATTTCCTGCAAGCAATGTCATGTCACCGTTAGTAGTTTTTAAATCTGATGATTGAACGTTGAGATCTTTGGCGGAAGTGATGCTGAGGCTATTGTTAAAGGATAAATTACTTTTGACGATGGTTTCATCGTAGGTGGTGATGGTGTTTGTTTTGGTATCTTTTTTAACTCCTGCCGCACCTCCAGTCACTGCAATAGCTGCCAAAGCCGCACCACCGCTTCCAACTACAAGAGCTGTCATTGCCGCTGCTTCAATTGCACTTTTTGCATCAAAGCCAGTTTTGGTTTTTGTGGTTTGTAGATAATAATATTTGGTATCAACGCCATTTAAAATATTAGTTTCTCCACCGGAAATAATTGAACCAGAAGCTGCAGAAGTGAGATTAGAAGCGATGATTTTGGTATCATTTCCGGAGGTTGTTTCGATGTCACCGGAGGCATTAATTTCGGAACTTACGTTTGTTGCCGAGCTATCAATTTGAGTAGAAGATTTTTTAACTGTCATGCCTTTTTTAGATGAGAAACTTTCGGAATAATTGGAATTAAGTGCGCTGGAAATAGTCAGGTTTTCTTTAGCAACTAAGGTGATATTTCCATTTCCACTGTTGTTTGATGAATCATTGTCAGTGTCTTTGGTGGTAAGCTTTGAGGCTAGAATAGCAATTGAACCTTTAGCGCCCACAGACCCAACTACATCCAGATTTCCAATTCCAGAAGCAATTAAAATATTCCCATTATTCGTAGCCGTTAATTCTGATCCAATTTGAGTGATCGATTCGGAGGAATTGAGATAAGATTTTCCTTTTCCTGTTCTGCCATAGGATAATGAATCAGCAGTGTTTTGTGCAGCGAGAATATTCACTTCATCATGCGCCGCCAAACTCAAACCCCCTGCGCTGGTGAGTTTTGCACCGGTGATATTGATGTTGGAAGAGCCTGAACTATCGGCGCCAAGCCCTGTGGTTGTTAGATTGAAATCACCGGCGCTGGTTAATTCGCTTTGAAGATTTGTCGTTGAGTCGCTAATTGAAGTTCCACCTTTTTTCTTGTTGCCCCAAGATTCTTCGCTGCGGTTTCTGAGTTGTAGAGTTGAGATTTTTATGTCGTTGCCGGCGGTGATATTTACATCACCTGATGAGGTTGAGCTATCCGATAAATTATTTTTCTTCGCACTCAAAGCTGCTGCTAAATTCGTGAAATTATTCGCTGCACTGATGTTGATTTCTCCGGCTGTAATCGAAGCGCTGTGCAGAAGATTTGAAGAGATGTTTTTGTTTGTTGTTCTCAGTGTCAGTCCATTTTCTAGATAAGAATCCGAGTTAGAATCTAATAAAGTTTTATCGTTAGTTGTGATGATTGAGGAGTTGAGGATGCTTCCTGATGTTGATGTTAAATTCAGTTGATTCGCTGCGAAGAGTTTCGCTCCGATATTTTTTATGTCTCCTGAAGTTGTGATGCTGAGATTGGCTGGCGTGTAGGTTATTGGAGAAATTGCCGGAGAAATTTTTGGGGTGTTGATTGCTGCGCTTTTTATTCCGGCGGTGATTTCTGCTTTTATGTTGGAGTTGGTTTTATTGGTTAGTGATGCGAGATTTAGGGTGATGTTTCCGGCGGAGATTATTGATCCGGAATTGGTTAGAGAGGCGTTTGGAGCATTTATGGTGATGGAAGTTTTACCGAAGATTGTGGCTGATGAGGCGATTGAAGGATTGGATAAATCGCTGCTTCCTGAGCCTAAAAGATTTGTTCTGCTCGCTTGCGATAAATAAATTTTTGGCACTAAGATCATCATCCCATTGGCCATGATGCCATTCACGTTTTGTACTTCGAAGGTGATGATGTCTTTGGTTAATAGATTTGCTTGTGAGCTGCTTAATCCATTGGCGGCAACAGAAGTAGCACTTAATCCTAAGCGGGAAATTTCAGCGACGGAGTTGTTGATCATGTCGCGGATTTCTTGGGATTGGTTGGTGCTGTTGTTGGATAAAAACATCGCGTCTTTGCGTAGGCTGTGCAGGCGCTCTGCGATTAAGCGCTCTTCCACATAAGCATCACCGAAAATTCGCACGGTGTTTTGAGTTAGTTGATCGAGTTGTTGGATAAAATCATCACCGTTAAAACCGAGTTGGGTGAAGTAATAGCTGGAGCCGTAGAATTTTGAGATGTCGGTGAATTGGCTACGCGCTTCGACGAGCGGAACATTTGGATCGGCGTTGAAATTGATTTTGAAATTACCGGAAAAAATTGTGTCGGGGATGGTGGTGGTTAGGTTGGGGGAATTTATTGTTGATTGGCTTGAGGGAGTTTCAAATTGGGTTTTTAGGTTGTTTTTGGCGTCTAAAATTTCGGTTGGAGAAAGATCGTTGGGGAGTTGGTTTTTATTGCTGAGCCTATTTTTTGCGTCAGGAATTATTGCTATTTCTACGTTACCAATTGATGGATTATTGCTCAGATTATCTTTTGCATCAGCAGCAGCGTCGCTTGATTGCGCTTTGCTGCTGGCGGATTGTGCGCTTCCATTTATTGCGGAGAGAATTTTTGTGAGATCAACATTAATCACTCCGGTTTCTGCGAGGGCGTAGCTGTCGATGTTGTTGAAGGTGGTGGATTGATTTTGTTCGGTAATTGCGATTGGTTGGGTGTATTGGGCGATTGTTGTGCCGTTGATTAGACTTGGTTTTTGCACACCATTTTGTGTAATCGATACTGAGCCACCCGACTTAATGAGTGAGAAAAAATTCTCAAAATAATAGCTCGGCATATTCTCAACTACCTGATGACGTAAGACGTGATATCTGCCTGTTCCAACGTAGGAGAAGGTATATCCCGCTGGGCGATACAATTCAAAACTAACTCCATCCCAACTGTTTCTGCTATACATAGGAGTGATGAGAGAGTAAGATCCGCCGTTTTTACGATATACGGCATTGCCAACGAGATTATTTTCTTGGCTATTAACAAAAACATTAGCGGAGATTGCGGTATTCCCAGCGGCAGAAATTTCGGAAAGTAAATTGTTAAAATTATTGCTCTCAATCGTTAGATTATTTCCTGAATTTATTTTGCCAGAAAATGAGTTTGAGTTTTTTGTTACCGTGACGAAGTAATCATCAACTTTATTGCCACAATTATCTCCAAAGCACCATTTCTCGATTAAATTCCAATCATTCTGCCAGTTACTTTGCGTGTAGTATCTTGGCTTTTTATTAACAACATCGATCGCGCGTTTATTTTCTAAAGTCGCAGCTTTGATTATGATATCCCCAGAATAAGTCTCAATATTCCCAGAAATATTTTGCAGCAGCGTTGTTTTGTTTAACGAATCATTTGTCGAAGTAGATTTTTGAATCGTTAAATTTCGGTCAGAATAAATATCCGCCTGATTATTTATGAAGCTATTCGCCACATTAAAAACTGAGTCGCGACCGCTCCAGATCAGCGCTGTTGGATTGTTGGACAAACTATCCGCAACATTCGCCGTGATGTCATTTGCCGCAGAAATCTCGCCGTAATTATTTAAATCATCGCCGATATTGAAGTTGAGATTATTTGCTGCGGTTAGTTTGGAAGTTGTCAAAGCATTATTGAAACTGCCCGCGGCATTGATGGCTGTAGTTCCGCTTCCTCCTGTAATTGATCCATAATTATTTATCGCGCTGCTATTTGCAGTGAGAGTTAAATCAGTTTCGGCGGAAATTATTCCGTAATTTGTAATCAGTCGATTGGCGATGAGAGTTAGATAAGAGCCTGCCGACAGCGATGAATTTGCTGCGCTATTCGTGATATTTCCATTGCCGCTGATTGCAGATCCATTGGCAGTTAATTTAATAAAATCCGTCGCGCTCACCTGCCCTGAATTGGTGATATTGCGGGCTGTAATATCAATATCGCTCGCCTCTAGCACGCCGGTAATTGCGTAATCCGCATCGCCTAAATTGAGGTTGATGTTTGCTGTCGAAATGAATTTTCCGAGAGTGTTGGTGAGGATTACGGAGGAGTTATTAAGCGCAGTTAGAGTTGTAGATTTCGCCGCGATAATTCCCGAATTATTATTTAAATTATCTGTTCTCAAAATTATGTTTCCGCTCACAGAAACTAGGCCGGTGGCAATGATGCTATTGCTAGGTTTCGTGTTTTGATTGCTGATGTTTTTTGCGGTGATGGATAAATTTCCATTTGCCAAAGTCAGCGCGTTTGCTGAGTTTACGAAGCTATCGGCATTGATGATAAATGTGCTGCCCGATTGTAATTTTTTTGAATTTGAGATGGCGGCAGAAGCGTTGATGGTAAAGCTTCCAACTGATGTTATTTCTTGCGAGTTGGTAAGATTTCGCAAGGTCAGGAGCAATGAATTTTCGCTGTGAATTTTATTGGAATTAGTCAGATCAATTGCCGTGATGATGAGATTTTTTCCACTTAAGATTTCACCTGAGTTAGTGCCGGAGGAAGTGGCGTTTATCGTGAGATTGGAGAGAGAATTGATGCTGCCGGAATTATTGAATGAGATGAGATTTAGAGTTAATTCGTCGGCTGAAATTGTGGCAGAATTATCGAAAATATTAGCGCTAAGTGTGAAATTATTTTGCGCTGAAAGCGATCCGGAATTTGTGAAATTTCCCCCGCCATTTCCCCCGCCATTTCCACTGCCAAAAATGCTAAGATTTTTTCCCGCAAAAACCTGTCCACGATTTGTGAAGTGATTTGAAAGATTAAGATTTAGTGAATTTTTAATTGAAGCAAGCGTTGCGCCGCTTTGATTTTCAAGACTTGCGGCGGTGATTGAAAGCAACTCACTGCTAAAAATATTTGCGGAATTTGTGATTGCAGCGGCGTTAATTACTAAATTATTTTGCGCCGAGATTTCGCCGGAATTTGAAATTGAGTTGGTGATTGAAAGCTGATGATCGTTAGTCGCAGAAGCGGTTCCGGAGTTTGTAAAATTTTTTGCGCTAAGTGTGAGGTTATTTTCGGAATAAAATAATCCGGCATTATCGAGATTATTTTGCGCAGAAATTTCGAGATTATTCGCCGCATAAATCACGCCACTGATTTGGTTTGTAAGCCCATCAACATTGATCGTGGCTTTTTGCTCAGAAATTAAATTTCCGGAATTTTCAAAATTTTGAGCAGTTAAATTGAAATCCAAATTGCTTTGTAAATTGCCACTATTGCTGAGATTTTGAGTGATGATTGAAAGGGCTTCATTGCTCAAAATATTTCCGGAATTTGTGAGATTTATGCTGCTGATTTGGAGATTTTTTTGTGAACTTAATTCGCCGGAATTTAGTAATGAGTTTGCAACCAATAGCTGATGATTGATCGAAGAAATAATTCCTGAATTGGTGAGGTTTTTTGTTGATAAAGTTAGGTCAGTTTGACTGAAAATCTTACCGCTATTTTCTAAAGTTTCTTGGTTGGAAATTGTGAGTTGGTTGGCGCTGATGCTGCCGGAATTAAGTGTGCTACTGCTGGATAAATTGAGGGTTCCGTCACTTTGTAAAATGCCGGAATTGGTGAGGCTTTCGCTAGAATTTACGTTGAGATTTTTTGCAGAAAATATTTGTCCACTCAGTTGATTGGTGAAGTTTTTTGTTGTAAGTGCAAAATCATTTTCGGAATAAAGTAATCCGGAATTATTGAAATTATTTTGGGTAGAAATTTCGAGATTATTTGCCGCATAAATTGTGCCGGAATTTTCTAAATCAAATGAAGTTAAAGAGAGATTTTTTTGCGTGGAAATTTCACCAAAATTGCTCAAGGAATTTGTGACATTTATTTTTAAATCATCTCCCGCAGAAATTACGCCGCTTATCTGATTTGTGAGCGCCGCAACATTGATCATGGCTTGCGCCGAGATTAAACTTCCAGAATTATCAAAACTTTGAGAAGTTAAAAATAGGTCAGAATTAGTTTGTAGATTGCCGCTATTATTAAGATTTTGAGTGATTAGCGAAAGAGTTTTTTCGCTAAGAATATCGCCGGAATTGATAAAATTATTTGTTGATAAAGTCAGATTATTTTGACTAAGAATTGCGCCGCTATTTTCAAAAGTTTCTTGGTTGGAAATTGTGAGTTGCTTGGCAGTAATTTCACCGGAATTAAGTGCGCTAGTGCTGGATAAATTGAGAGTTCCTGCACTTTGTAAAATGCCGGAATTGGTGAAGTTTTTGGCAATATTTATGCCAAGATTTTCTGCGGAAAATATTTGTCCGCTCAATTGATTGCTGAAGTTTTTTGTTTCCAGCGCGAAGTCATTTTCAGAATAAAGTAATCCGGAATTGCTCAGATTATTTTGCGCGATTATTTCAAAATTTTGCGCCGCATAAATTGTGCCAAAATTTTCTAAATCGAATGAAGAGAGAGAAAGATTTTTTTGCGTGGAAATTTCACCAAGATTGCTCAAGGAATTTGTGACTTTGATTTCCAAATCATCACCCGAAGAAATTACTCCGCTTATCTGATTTGTAAGCGCTGCAACGTTAATCGTGGCTTTTTGTGATGAGATTAAATTGCCGGAGTTTGAGAAATAGTCGAAAGTCGATAGTCGTAAGTCGGTAGTTGAAGAGATGCTTCCGGAGTTTGTTAATTGATAACTGTTAATTGTTAATTGATTGGCACTTAACTCGCCGGAATTTGAGAGATTTTGGCTGAGAGTTAAAATTAAAGATGAGGCGAGCGAAGAGATTATCGCATTTTGATTATTGCTTAAAGAGCGCGCCACAATGTTCAAATCGCCAAACGCGAGAATTTTATTTGAGTTGGAAAGAGCGGCTTGACCCGAGATGGCAAAATTATTTTGCGCCGAAATTTCACCAAAATTTGTTAGCGAGTTGCTTAAATTTAGATTGAGATTTTTTGCTGAATAGATCGTGGCATTTTCTAGATTTTGTAAAGTTGTCAGATTGATATTTAAATCATCCGCACTTTGAATTTGACCCCTGTTTTCTAAGCTTTGACCTTGGATAGTTAATGTTTTAGCGGAGATTAAATTTCCTGAATTGCTGGCAGTTGCAGCGGAAATTATGAGATTATTTTGCGCCGAAATTTCGCCGGAATTTGTTAGTTGATCACTGTTAATTGTTAATTGCTTATCGCTGGCAATAAGTCCCGAATTTGTTAAAAGAGCAGCTAGATTTATCGCATAGCTTTGCGGGGAGAAAATATTTCCTGAAGCAAGGTTGGTTAAATTTTCGGCAGCAATTTTTAGCGAATTTTCGCCATAAATTATTGATGAGTTGGTAAGATTTTGCAGAGCTAAAATATCAAGATCCAAAGCCTGAATCACCCCAGAATTTGTTAATTGCTCACTGCTAATTGCTAATTGATAAGCCACAATATTCCCCGAATTCCGCACCTCGCCTGCCGCCTGGAGATTTAAATTTGGCGCAGAAATTTTTGCAGTGGAATCACTGGCGATGATATTTCGATTTGAAGTGAGATTAGCATTTTCACCGGCAGAAATATTGTGATAAAAAATATTTCCCGCAGCATCGATATCCATTTCTTTTGCTGCAATTAAATCACCGCCGAGATTTACGCCAAAGCCCGCTCGCGTCGCGGTAATGAAAATTCTTCCCGCTTGGATTGCGCCGAGATTACTGGCATCAATGGCGAATAATTCAGTTTTAGAATTTGTTAATTGCTCATTGTTATTTGTTAATTGCCCTGTCGCGTAATTATATTTCCCGTCACCCGCTTTCAAATTCACATCAGTATTTTCTCCGCCATAAATTGTTGCCAATAATTTTATTGAAGAAGCGATGATGTTTGCTGAAGAGATATTTTCCGCATCGAGGCCAAGTCCGGAAATTGTGATGAGCGGAATCGCTAAATCTTTTTGCTCCTTAATATTAAAACCGAGATTGCCGCTTTGATCAAATTCACTACTTCCTGCGATTAAAGAAAATTTGCTGGTATTGATGAAGCCACAGCCTGAGCAGCTAATTCCGTTGGGATTGGCGATGATTAATTCTGCCCGAGTTCCGGCAATTTCGGCATAACCATTGAGATAAGTTTCGTTGGTTGAAGTAACTTCGTTTAGAATTATTCGTGCTGATCCAGAAGCAGCGAGATTTTCATTGGCGGCAACTAAGCCAGCGATTTGCGTTGCGGTAACGGCGTTAGATCCTGATCCGCCCGCAACTTCCGCAGCATTTTGACCGGAGAAATTATTAATCACCTGCCCGGCTTGGTTAACGTTATAATCAGTGAATGTGTTGTGAGAGAGACCAGAAGAATTTGGGGCGGCGATGTTGATTTGATCTATGCCGGAAGCGGTTTGCGTAACTTGGGTGTTAGTTGCGCCGTCAGTGCGAATAGGGAGATTTTGAGCAAATGCTCGAGAAGAAAAAGTCTGACTAAAACAGAGACAGAATATAGCGATGTGAGAGACGATGGGTTTGAACATGCTTGGTGAAGCAGGAATTTTTATGGGTTTGGAAAAATATTAAAGGCCAATTTTCTGGTTGAAAAAACGGGCCTTTTTCGAAAATTTAATTATTCTTTTAGTAACTTAGCTTCTTTGAAATAACGCGCTGCACCTGGATGCAATGGAGCGGAATTTCCTTCTCTGATCATATCTTCTTTTTTCAAAGAAGAGAAAACTGGGTGAAGAGTTTTGAAATTATCGAAGTTTTCGAAAACTGCTTTGGTCATGTTGTAAACCACTTCTGCGTTGGCTTTGTCTGAAGTAACCACGCTGGCTTTAACGCCGAAGCTTTCGATATTGTTTGGATTTCCGGCATAAACTCCACCAGGAATTACCGCTTTAACATAGAAAGAATTTTTTTGGATTAGCTTATCGATCGTTTCGCGATCGATTGGGATAATTCTAACTTTGCATGATTGGGTAGCTTCTTGCAGAACTCCGTTTGGATTTCCTGAAGCATAAATCATCACATCGATCTTGCCATCACACAAAGCTTTTGGTTGTTCTGATGGTTGAAGATAAGTTACTGAAGAAAAACTTTCTCTTGTCCAACCTTTAACTGTCATCATAACTTCCATTGTGGCATACATTCCTGAGCCTTGCGGACCAAAATTGATTTTTTTGCCAAGAATATCGTCAACAGTTTTGATGTCAGATTTTTCTAAAACAGCCATAGTGAAGGTTTCTGTATAAAGAGAGAAAACAGAGCGCATTTCTTTGAATGCTTTTTGATCAGCAAAAAATCCACTACCATTGTAAGCGTGATATTGCCAATCTGATTGCACGATACCGAAATCAATCGCGCCATTGCGAATGGCATTTAAGTTTGAAACCGAACCTCCCGTTGATTCAACTGAGCAACGAATTCCATGCTCTTTTCTACCACGATTTAACAAACGACAAATTGCTCCGCCGGCAGGATAATAAACGCCAGTGATGGCTCCGGTACCAATCGCAACATATTTAGTTGCCGCCAATGATTCTTCTGCAGCCATAAAAAGAGAGGTCGCTAGAAGAAGAGCTGAAAATTTCTTTTTCATTTGAGTTTAAAATTAAGATTTCGAGGAATTGGTTCGATGAAGAATTTGGTTATCTAGAAAATTGGCTACCTTTTTTAAAAGTCAAATTTTTCACCAAGAAATTTTGCTATACCGAAACCAATTCAACCCAGATCCGTCGTTAGAAATCCACAATTTTTCCTAAAGGGCGCCTCTAAAAATTAGGATTTTTCGAGGAATTTTGAGTTTTAACAAATTTGCGAGAAGGTAAGCGTATTAGATATACGTGCTCTCGAGCAAATTTGTTAAAACTCAAAATTACCGGAAAAGACAATTTTTAGAGAT
>CAMCMF010000010.1 GCA_945875865.1 Rhizobium sp. Q54 | reverse complement strand
AAACTGATTCAAGTTACCGAACTATAGTTTGTCATCCCCGCGAAGGCGGGGATCCAGAAGGTCTTTACGAAGAGCTGGATCCCCGCCTTCGCGGGGATGACAAACCGGAAGAATGAGAAGTTCGGTATGTTCAAGTCGAATGGGTATATACGTACCCTCAAGCAAATTTGTTAAAACCTAAGATTACCAGAAAAGACAATTTTTAGAGATACCTATATCGAGGATATAGCCTCTCAATCTTCCATCCACACTCCAATATTTCAACCAATTAGTCTGTAATAAATGCAAAAATTTAATGTCATTGAGATTCAAAAAAATGTCGAGGAAAAAAGATTAGTTTTAGGAAAAAAATTTGAAGAATTTTTGCTCAAAAAAATGTCGATTTTTCTTTCCTATTGCGGACAGATTTTTGTTACAAAAAATAGCGTTTTTTTTGGTTGTTTAATAATCATCGCAACCAGCATTTTTATTCGTTCGGCTCGTGATATAGGACATGATTCGGCAACCTATCTTGAGATCGCAGAAAAGATGCTGGCTGGAGGTAGATATTATTATGATTTTTTTGAGCTGAATTTTCCACTATCTTTTTGGCTGACGATCATTCCGGTTTTCTTCGCAAAAACCTTGGCGATTAGTCCAATTATCACGACAGAAATTTTTATAAATTTAGCGGGAATTTCAACGGTTTATTTTTCTTATAAAATTTTATTGAGATCAGAATTATTCAAGGATCGCAAAGTTTTTAATTTAATAATTTTAAGTTTTACTGCAGCATTTTTCTTGCGCATTTTTACGCTACAATTCAATGAATTCGCGACTAAGACTAGTTATTTTTTGGTATTAGTTTTTCCTTATTTTTCCTATCATTTGCTAAATGAAGCGCAGTTAAAAAAATTCGATCAAATCATGATGGGAATTTTGGCAGGAATGATTTTTTGCTTGAAGCCAAATTACGGAATTTTGGTGATAATTTTTGAAGCTAAGAAGTTACTAAAAAATCGTAATATAGCAAAACTGATTCAAGTTACCGAACTAAAAAATAAAGAGTCGGTATATGGGGTTCCCCACAATGTGGGGCGCAGGTCATCCTGCGTAAAAACAAAATCAATATACCGAATCGGCTTCTTGAAGCTGATTGGGTATATTTTTAGCGCTTTTTGTCTAAGAAATTACCTCACATTAGCTATTTTATTCTTTTATTTTTGGCTGATTTTTTTCTTTCATCCCGACTATATAAAAAATTTCTCAATTCTTTCTTCTTCTTACTACCAAGTGGCTTCATCGGCGATCCATCTCATCATAAAAGAAGATATTTTTCCATTATTCCTATTTATATTTTTGACTCGTTTTTTGAGTAAAAAATATCCATTTTTGCAAGAATTTTATCTATTCAATTTAGCTGCAATTTTGATTGTTATCTCCGAGATGATTGGCGGCTACGATCAGAGATTTATTATCTACTCATTTTTTCTACCAACTCTCGCGTTGAGTTGTTTTTTCTTGCTGCGTGATAGTTATTTTGATTTTCGTCGCCAGGGAATTTTGTTATTTTTTTTACTATTAATTCCACTCTCCGACCCAAAAAATATTTTTGCTCTAGCTCTTGATATTTGTGCTTTCTGGTGGGTTTTTACTTTGGTTCATGCCTTAAGAAAAAATAAAGATTCACTGCAGAAAAATCTTTTTTCCCCGAATGATTTAATTTCTTGGCTTAGTTTTTCTTTTGTCGCAATCGCGGTTATAGCCTTGTTCTTCAGTCGCTCCACAGCTTTTCTAGCTTGGATTTTATCAGCAATTCTATTTATTTTGATGTTAGATTCTTATCAGAAAAAATTTTCTCTATTCTCTAAAGTTGTAGTGCTGTTGGTCATATCTTATTTTATCTCATTACAAGTAGCGGCGATTTTTAATTTAAAATTTCATCAGAATGCCTTTAATTATAAATCACCAAATCATCTAAATTCGGAAATGATAAAAACCACTAAAGCTAATAGTGACAAGGAAAGAGAGGTGATAATTATTTCTGAAATTATTCTTGGCGCTTATCCGGCGATAACTTACATGAATAAAATAAATCAATTACCTTCGCTACAAATGCCATTGTTATTTTATCAAATAGTGGTGACGAAAGAAAATAAAGATCAACGTGGTTTCAAGCATTTATTTTCAAGCCTTAAAGAACAAATGAGAAAGGAGAATAATCAACTAATTTTTGTCGAGATAAAAAATGATTCTGCTCAATGTCATATTTCCTTTCTGGAATATTATTTGCGTGATGCAGAATTTCGGAAAATTTTTCTTTCCAATTATCATTTTTTAAATCGCATTATCGATGTCGAAATTTCTGAAAAACAGGTAGAGTTTTTCAATGAAGATCAGGTTTTAAAAGAGTCGCAAAGCGCTAGAGTAAGAAGGGATGTAGAGGTTTATGTTCGCAACTAAATTTGAAAAATTTTGTCAAAGCCGTAACTTTTTATTTGGATGCTCTGCGCTGATTTTTCTCTTCAGTATTTTTTTGCGCTCTAGAATTGATATTGGTGCTGATACCGGAGTTTATCTTGATCTAGGAAAAAAAGTTGCCGAAGGAAAAAAATATTATTTCAATTTTTTTGAAAGTAATTTTCCTATCTCTTTTTACTTCTACGCTTTGCAGTTCAGACTTACGGAAGTCTTACATCTCAGCCCTATTATTCTTTCAGAAATAGTTATAAATCTATTAGCTATTTTATCGATTTTTTGCTCAGCAAAAATTCTGCAGGGCAGCAGAATTCATAAAAATAAAGCGCATTATAATCTCATCATAATTTCTTATTTCTTAGGATTTTTCTTGCGTCCTTATGCGATACAAATTGGCGAGTTTGGCACTAAAACAAGTTTACTCTTACTCTTACTTTATCCTTACATCTCTTACTCCTTTGAAAGAAAATCCCTTCCTAGTAAAAAAGATTTAATCTGGCGAGGATGCTTGATGGGATTGATTCCATGTATCAAGCCCCATTATTTAATTTTGCTAATTCCGATTGAAATCCATCGCTTCTGGCAAAAAAAATCTCTCAAGTTTTTTGTAGAATTAGATAAATTAATGATGGGTTTACTTGGTGCGCTGACTTTGTTTTTGATGATTAAATTTACTCCAGAATATTTTGAGTTTATTCCACCAATGTGGGCAAAGACTTACCGTGTCTATGATGACTATCAAGTTTTTCTAAAAAATTTCTGGCATAACTTGGCGATTATGCTGCAGTTCGGTTTTATTTTTCTGCTTTTTGCGCGCAGTAAAATGACTCCTGACGACAAGATTTTGATTTTATTTTTCTTGGCTTCTTTAATTCTGATCATCGTAGAAAACCTTGGCACTATTGATCAGATCGTGGTCTTTTATGCTATTGCCACAATCTGTTTTTTAAAATTTATCTTCGATCTTTTTCTGCAGGAAAAAAATATTTTTAGCGATAATCGCTTCATTATTTTAACTGTGATTTTATTGCCGATTTTTGATCTGGAAGTTCTGCCTGCAGCCTTTTTAGGACTCGGAGGATTTATTAATTTATGGTGGTTGGTTGCGGCGGTTTTTCCATTTTTGCAGCGTAAAAATTTTTCTAAAAAAAATATTTTTCTCTTTTTCCTTTCATATTTTCTGCTATTAATCATAGCGCTTGCAAGCTTGAAATATATGGGCGCTTGGGCTTATGTTGCGGTGAATTTAACGATTTCATTTTTTGTTTTATTCATTTTTGAAAAGCAAAATTCTGTCAAAAAATTTTCAGCCTTAGCAATTTTCGTAATTTTTGCCTCAATTTCTTCGCTGCTTTATTGTTATGTTTCATCGATTGTCGGGGTTTTTAACCGTGAAAGTCCTTACACATTTCCCAATAAACTTTCCGATGTAATTACTCATTACAGCGAAAAACATGCTCCAGAAAAGGAGGAAGGATTTTTGATGGTTTCAATTTGGATTGCACATCAATTTCCGACTTTGAATTATTTACAAAAAGATAATCAACAAAAATTCCATATGGCGGTGATTCAGGCAGATCAAGGCTTAGCAGGAAGTAGATTAATGTTTGCGATAAAAGATTCGGACAAGGTTTTTGCTTATTCCTATCTTTTTGATGATGTAAAAAACGCCGTAAAAAATCCCAAAATCAAAATAATTTTTTTCAATAATAGCGCAGAAATTTTAGATAAGAGTGATCGTTGTTTAATCCCAACTCTGGAATATTATTTTCTCGATCCTCAGTTTCGTAAAATTTTTCTAGAGAATTTTCATTTTGAAAATCATGTTGTGATTACTCACAAAGTGAAAGCTTTGAAAAAAATCAATTTTATTACCGGCGAAAAACCCAGTGTTTTTGATATAATTACACCTTCACCAAACCAGATTTTATATGACTTGGAAATATATATTAGGAACTAAATTAAAGGCGGTAAAAACTTTCTTACAAAAGAAAAGAGTGATGGCATTTTTAGCGGGAGCCTTTCTCAGCCTTGCTTTTGCACCGATTTATTTTTTTCTGGCGCTGCCAATCTCTTTCTCAATTTTTTATTTTTTGCTGGAAGAAGAGCGTGGCAAAAAGCGCGAAGTTTTTTGGTTGGGATTTTTCTTTGGCTTTGGTCATTTCCTTTGTGGAATTTATTGGATTGCGATTTCTCTTTTAATTGATGCGGCACAATTTGGTTGGCTGATTCCTTTCGCTCTCACTATCATTCCATCAGCTCTTGCCTGCTATTTTGGACTGTTGGCGCTGTCTTACAAATTTTTGCTTAAAAAATTTCAGATCAATTTTGCCTACCAAAAACTTTTGGTTTTTTCTTTACTTTTTGTGATTGCAGAAGTTTTGCGCTCTAATCTTTTCAGTGGATTTCCGTGGAATTTGCTCGGCTATGCTTGGATGTTCGAACCACATTTTGCGCAGCTTGGTAGTGTTTTTGGAATTTATGGCCTCAGTTTTTTTGCTGTTCTGATCGGACTTTCCCCGACATTATTTTGGAAAAGAAAATCTTCTGTTGGCGATAAAATTTTCGCCGCTTTTTTGCTGTGCTTTTTTTTGGTAAATTTTCTTTTCGGTTATTTTTATATTGATGATAAAAAAATCATCACCGACTCCGATACCAAGATACGCCTGATTCAAGCCAATATTAAACAAGAGATGAAATGGGCCGATGGTCAAAAGCGTGATAATTTTTTGAAGCATATTTATGCCACCAATCAAAAAAATATCGATGATATTGATGTGGTGATTTGGTCTGAAACTTCTGTGCCTTACGTAATAAATGATGATGAGGCTTTGTTGGAATATATGCGCCAAGCCGTGCCAAATAAGGGAATTTTGATCACTGGCGGTTTGCGCCTGAAGCGCAATGAGTTAGAGGAGAAAAAATTTCCCGATGTATGGAATAGTATTTTCGTCGTGAGTAATGCCGGTATTACCCAGCATTATGACAAGCATCACCTGGTTCCCTTTGGCGAGTTTGTACCGCTGCATCGTTATTTATCATTTTTATATCTTAGCGAGGCGGTTGATGCAATTACCGGCGGAGGCAAGGGATTCAGCGAAGGCGAGGGCCCGCAAACTCTGATGGCGGAGAGTTTTACCTTTAGTCCCTTGGTTTGTTACGAAGCAATTTTTTCCAGCGAAGTGGTTGATAAAAAACATCTTCCCGATATTTTTGTGAATCTAACCAATGATGCTTGGTTTGGCAATAGCAGTGGTCCCTATCAGCATTTTGATATGGCAAGAATGCGTGCAATCGAATATGGAATTCCACTTATTCGCGTGGCCGGAACTGGAATTAGCGCGCTGGTTGATCCTTTCGGTCGTGTAGTTGCCAAGCTTGGTTTGAATGAAGAAGGTATGATCGATATGAAATTAATAAAAAATAGTCAGACCACAATTTATGCAACTTACGGCCAACTTCCTTTCCTAATTTTATTCTTTTTAACCCTAGTCATATTAATCGTTTCACTACAACGACGCCATGCCCATAAAAAAAATCACACCCATTGACGAATATTTAGCGCAAAGATTACGCCAAATTCGTCGCACTTGCGGTATCAGCCAAGACAGACTGGGAGAGCTTTCCGGCCTCACTTTTCAGCAGATTCAAAAATATGAGACGGCAAAAAATCGCATTCCGGCGAGTCGTCTTTTTGAATTTTCCCAAATTTTGCAGCGCCCATTTTCAGATTTTTTTTCCGATCTAAAATCTGATCGCATGTATTATAATTACGATTTTGAGAGCGAAAAAAAATTGCAGAAAAAATCGGTGGAAATTGAAAAAGAATCGCTGCCATTGATTCGCGCTTTTCAAAATATCGAAGATCATCAAGCGCGGAAAAATCTGGTGGCGATCGCTTCATCCCTTGCTGCGGTGAAGCGCAAGAAAGTGAAGCATAGTTATTCTTAAATTATTGACGAGTGGCAGTTTGTTGTTTTGCTTCTGTTGCTACAACTTGAGATGTTTCTAATGGTTTTGCTGCTGGTTTTGGTTCTGTTTTAACTTCTTCTTTCACGCTAAATTGTGGCTGCAATTTATTAAAAAATTCTTCTTGAGCGGCAGGATCAGCTTCTTTTAGAATTTGATAGGATATAGAGGCTGTAAGATTCGGAATGTTGGCAAATAAATATTCTGCCACTTCAAAAACTTTTTTTAAATCAACTCCTAATTAAAATATTTTTCTCAGCCAAAAATATTTTTGCCTGTTTAATTGAGTAGTTTCTAAAGTGAAAAATTGAGGCAGCGAGAACAGCGGAGGCGCCAGAGTTTAAGCCTTCTGCGAGATGTTCTAAATTTCCAACGCCGCCAGATGCAATGACGGGAATTGAAACTTGTGAAGTTATTTTTTGGATGAGTTCGAGGTCGTAACCAGCTTTAGTTCCATCGCGATCCATCGAAGTTAAAAGAATTTCTCCGGCACCTAAAGCTTCAACTTTTTTTGCCCATTCTATGGCATCAATGCCAGTTGGTTTTTTTCCGCCGTGAGTAAAAATTTCATAACTTCCTGAGGGATTTTTTTTAGCATCGATCGCAACCACAACAGCTTGTGCGCCGAATTTTTTTGAAGCTTGGGTAATTAGTTCCGGCGTTTTGATCGCGGCGCTATTGATCGAAACCTTGTCGGTGCCACATTTTAAAAGATTAGAAAAATCTTCGAGAGTAGAAATTCCGCCGCCAACCGTGAAAGGAATAAAACAAACTTGCGCTATTTTTTTGACCATCTCCAAAGTGGTGCTGCGATTTTCTGCTGTGGCTGCGATGTCGAGAAAGCATAATTCATCAGCGCCTTCCTCGTAATAAAATTTTGCTTGAGCTACTGGATCACCAGCATCAATCAGATTTTCGAAATTCACGCCTTTTACAACGCGGCCGTTTTTAACATCGAGACAAGGAATAATGCGATTTTTCAGCATGCTTAAATCATTCTTTTCAAAACATCATTTTCTGGTCTATCGAAGAAACGATGTTTGATAACGCCAAGAATATGGAGTGAGATAATCGCGATTAGGGAATAGCCGAAAATAGTGTGAGACTGACTAATGATTGGTGCTAACTCAAGATTTTTTTCCATCAGCATCGGCAATTCAATTCCAAAAAAATTTACGTGATAGCCAAAAGAATTTGACATTAAATAGCCAGAAAGTGGCATCGCAATCATCAGAAAATAAAGTGCAAAATGCGCCAGATTGGCGGCGATTTTTTCAATTTTTGGAAGTGAGTTAGGAAAGGTCGGAGTTTTGAAAGCAAGGCGATTGAGGATGCGGATGAAGATCAAAACTAAAATTATTACTCCCAGCGATTTGTGGAGATTATAAATTTCCATACGATTCGGCGCTTCTTTGCTTAGGAAATCGACCATGTAAATTCCAAGTCCGAGGAGAAAAAGAATGATGGCGGCCATTAGCCAGTGTAGGATGCGGGAGGTGAGAGGATATTTCATAAGTTGTTTTTGATTTTAGATAAATCCTCCGACCAATTGCTTCGCAATTAGCCACCCCCTTTTTCAAAGGAGGTTTTAGCGGCGCCCTAAAGAGATCTTTTTTGTTCTACCACTTCATAACATTCAACCAGATCTTTTTCCTTGATGTCTTCGTAATTTTCGAAAGCGATACCACATTCAAATCCGGATTTAACTTCCTTCACATCATCCTTGAAACGTTTGAGTGTTCTTAAAGTGCCTTCGTGAATTACAACATTGTCGCGCAATAAGCGGGCGCGAGCTTGGCGCTTGATGGTTCCATCAGTGACAAAAGATCCTGCTACTTTTCCAGAACCAGAAACTTTAAAGACTTGTCTGATTTCAGCGCGACCCAAAAATTCTTCATTTTGAATTGGAGTTAACATTCCAGAAAGCAGAAGTTTCAAATCATCAATCAAGTTATAAATGATTGAATAATAGCGAATATCAACGCCTTTGACTTTGGCCATTTCTTTAGCAAGAGGATTGGCTCTAACATTGAAGCCGATGATTATGGCGCCTGATGCTGCAGCGAGAGAGATGTCGCTTTCAGAAATTGCACCAGTTGCGGAGTGAACAACTTTTATCGCTACTTCATCATTATTTAATTTCGCAACCGAGCCCACAATGGCTTCAACCGAACCATGAACATCACCTTTGAGTAAAATATTGAGATATTTCAAAGTTCCGCTGCCGGATTTTCTTAGAATATCGTCGAAAGATTTTACAGAATTTTTTAGTGCTTTATCTTCGCGCTCTTTGCGTTCGCGATAAGAAATAATTTCGCGAGCTTGGCGCTCTTCATCAACTTCGACGAATTTATCGCCGGCATTGGGAGCATTGTCTAAACCAAGAACTTCAACCGGAATTGAAGGAGTTGCTGATTTGACGTTATTGCCATTATCGTCGGACATTTTTCTAACCCGACCAAAAGAAGTTCCGACCACAATGATGTCAGAAATATCGAGAGTTCCGCTTTGTATTAACAGGGTTGCAACTACGCCGCGTGATGGATCGATACGTGATTCCAAAACTGTGCCACTAGATTTTCCACTGCAAGGTGCTTTGAGATCAAGAACTTCCGCTTGTAGTAAAATCGCTTCTTCAAGCTTGTCCAAATTGGTTTTTGCTTTTGCTGAAACATGAACAAACATCACATCGCCGCCGAGATCTTCAGCAACGATTTCGTGAGAAAGTAATTCATTTTTAACGCGAAGTGGATCAGCTCCAGGCTTGTCGATTTTATTAACTGCGACGATGATTGGAACTCCGGCAGCTTTGGCGTGATTGATCGCTTCAATAGTTTGTGCTTTAACGCCATCATCTGCCGCAACTACTAAAACTACGATGTCAGTAACATTTGCACCTCTAGAGCGCATTTCGCTGAAGGCTTCATGACCAGGAGTGTCAAGGAAAGTGATGTATTTTCCGCTTTTAGTTTGAATGCGGGAAGCGCCGATATGTTGCGTGATTCCGCCATGTTCGCCGGAAACTACGTCGGTTTGGCGTAAAGCATCGAGCAGAGAAGTTTTGCCGTGATCAACATGACCCATGATGGTAACGATTGGGGCGCGAGATATAGCTTCGTGCTCGCCAGTATCAGAGACTAGAACATTTTCAACATCGGAATGTGAAACGCGTTTTGCAGTGTGACCAAATTCACCGATAATAATTTCAGCGGTATCAGCGTCAATTCCTTGATTGCTAGTAACAACCATTCCCATGCTAAAAAGTTTTTTGACTACGTCTCCAGTTTTTTCTGACATGCGCTCAGCCAAATCGCTGACTGTAAGTAATTCGGGCAATAAAACTTCGCGAGAAACTTTTTTATATTCTTTGTGATTCGGATCAACGACTTGATATTTTCCTTTGGATTTTTTTCTTCTGCGTCCAGAACCACTGTCATCATTAGCGTTAGCGTCGATGATGTAAGTGAGTTTCTTAGTGTTAGTTCTTTCTTCTTTGAAGCCGGGTTTTTTCTTGTTTAAAGAATCATCTTCGAAATTTTTAGTAACTGCGCCGAAAGGTTTTTTGTGTTTTTTCTTTTCGTTTTCGATTTTTTCTTTTTCTAAACGTGCTTGTTCAGCTTTCTTTTTTTCTTCGACTAATTTTTCGCGCACTTCTTTTTCGCGATTAGAAATATCTGATGCTTGTTTGATTTTATTTCGAACGTCAAAAACATCTAACTTATAATTTGTAGTAGTTCTAATTGGCGCTTCTTCAGGGGCTGGAGACGGCTCTGCTTTAACTGCTATTTCCGCTTCCGCTTCTGCTGCCTCTTCTTCTTCCTTACGAGATTCCTTGGTGATTTTACTGAGAATTTCGTGAGTTTTAATGTCATCGCTAAGAGCTTTTCCTGACTTAGAGACGGCCTTGATTCGGTCAGCCATTTCATTATGGCTGAGACTCGTGGAATCATTGCCTTTATTATCTTTTTTGCGGCCTTTGATTGTAACTTGAATTGAAGAACTCCCAACCTTTTTTTCGATTGCGGGTTTAGCAGGCAAGCTCGGAGTTTGAGCTGTGACTCCGACAGATGAAGAAAGCTTCAAAGTTAGCTTAGAGCGAATTGTATTTGAGCTGTTATTGTCTGTCATTTTTTTCTTTGTTTAACTCTACTAAAGGGCATCTCTAAAGGTCGTCTCTAAAAATTGTCTTTTCCGGTAATTTTAGGTTTTAGCAAACTCGAGAGCGTATATCTAATATACTTAACCTTCTTGCAAATTTGTTAAAACCCAAAATTCCTTGAAAAATCATAATTTTTAGAGGCGCCCTAAATTCCGACTTTAACCCAGACCCGTCCTTAGAAATTCGTCTACTTTGCCTAAAACTTGAAACTGCGCGGTTGAAACAATGTTTTTAAATCCGCACTTACTCTGAGTAAGCTTACGTTTTAAAAACATTGTTTCGCCCTTCATTTTCAAGCTTTAGCCAAAGTATCCTGAATTTCTAATGACGGATCTGGGTTTAAAAACCGCAAAATTATGCAGTTTTTTGTATATATTCTTCCGCACGTTTTTTGATTTCATTAGCAACATCTTCATCAAATCCTTCGATGGCAGCAATTTCAGAAATTTCTGTTTCGATTAGAGATTCGATGGTGAGGAAGCCTTCAGAAGCCAAGAGATTTGCGATCATGTCTTCAACATCAAGTGCTTCCATGAATAGTTTAGAAGCTTGGTTGAATTCTGTAGTGCGACGCGCTGATTCTTGCTCTTCGGTCATTACGTCGATTTTGAAACCGACAAGTTTTGACGCCAGTTTAACATTTTGTCCACCGCGGCCAATTGCAAGACTGAGTTGATCTTCAGCGACTACAACTTCGATCAAATTATTTTCTTCATCGACTACAACTTTGCTGACTTTTGCCGGAGTTAAACCACTCACAACTAGTTCAGCAATATTTGGAGACCATTTTAAAATATCGATTTTTTCGCCGCGTAATTCTGCGCTTACTGATTGAACGCGCGAACCACGAATCCCGATGAATGAACCGATGATATCGATATCATCACGACGAGAATAAATCGCGATTTTAGCGCGAGATCCTGGATCGCGAGCTACAGCTTTAACTTCAATATTGCCTTCGTAAAGTTCCGGAACTTCTTGTTCAAAAAGTTTCACCAAAAATTGGGGATGAGTACGAGAAAGGAAAATTTGTGCGCCATGAGATTCTTTGCGAACGTCTTCGATGTAGCAGCGCATACGATCACCAACACGGAAAGATTCTCTAGGAATCAAGCCGCTTTCATGGATCACAGCTTCATAGCCATCAACTTCCATCACGATATTTTTCAAACCAACTTTTTTCACTGAAGCGCTGACGATATCGCCAACACGTTCTTTGAATTCGTTAAATTCTTTATTTTTCTCAGCTTCTTTGAGTTTACGGATGATTTCGTTACGAGCAACTTGTGCAACAACACGATTTAGATCCATTGGCGGCAATTCTTGCATCATGAAATAGCCCAGTTCAGCTTCGGGATTATCTTGTTTTGCATGCTTCAAAGTGATGTGAGTTCGCACATCAAAATCTTCGGTATCATTAGCGACAACTTCCAATTTATTGAATAGTTTCATCTGCCCAGTTTTGCGATCGATTTTGCAATCGATGTCAAGGTGATTACCATATTTTTTCTTGGCGGCAAGCTTGATGCCTTCTTCCATGGCCTCGATTACTTCTTGCAGGGTAATGCTTTTTTCGTGCGCAATATTTTCAGCAACCAACAAGATCTCCTTGTTGCCCATAATAGTTAAATTACTAGCCATAGATTTAGTTAAAATTAAATGATTTTTTAAGAGAAGAGAGGAGTTTTCTTATCAACTTCTAAGATGTGGGATAGTCAACAGAGCGGGTGAAGTTATTTAGCAAAAATTTGAAATCAAGGTGAGTTATGGGCGCCTCTAAAAATTAGGATTTTTCGAGGAATTTTGAGTTTTAATAAATTTGTGAGAAGGTAAGCGTATTAGATATGCCGAATCTGACTCAAGAAACCGATCTCAAAAATAAAGAGTCGGTATATGGGGTTCCCCACGACTGTGGGGCGCGGGCCATCCTGCGTAAAAACAAAATCAATATACCTATCGGCCTCTTGAAGTCGATTCGGTATATACGTGCTCTCGAGCAAATTTGTTAAAACCTAAAATTACCAGAAAAGACAATTTTTAGAGATGCCCTTCATTTTCAAGCTTTAGCCAAACTATCCTGAATTTCTAATGACGGATCTGGGTTAAAACTTCCATTCCTCGCGCACATGATGACAAGTGTAGCCGTAAAGATTTTTTTTCAGATAATTTTGGTGATATTCTTCGGCGGGATAAAATTGCTGCGCTTTTGTAACTTTTGTTGCTAATGGTTTTTTAAAAACACCGGAAAGATTTGCTTGTGCGATAATTTTCAGAGCGGTGTTTTTTTGTTCATCATTTAGATAAAAAATTTCGGAACGATATTGTGTGCCAATATCATTTTCCTGGCGATTTTCTTCGGTTGGATTGTGAATTGTAAAAAAGAATTTCAGAAGTTTTTCGTAAGAAATTTTCATCGGATCGAAAGTAATTTCGATGCTTTCAGCATGTCCACTAAGTCCAGTTTTTATTATTTCATAAGTGGGATTTGCTATTGTTCCACCGCTGTAACCCACTTCAGTTTTAACCACGCCATCAACGGCACGAATCAATTCCTCCATACCCCAAAAACAACCTCCGGCGAGAAGGGCTTTTTGATATTTTGCGGCAAAAGCATTATTGAGATTAAACATAAGGAGTAAGGTTAAGAGTATAATGCGCATTAGTTTTTGATTTGCTGTTCCAGCTTTTTGATTTTGCGGCGTGATTTAAAGTTTTCAAAAATTCTTTGCATAATATTTTTTGAACAAAGCAAAATTCCGAAAATTAATCCTAGCAAAAAAAATGTGAGCATCACGATAAAAATTCTGGTCTCGATTTCGAAAGGTAAGGGATAAAGCTTAATGGTTGCGATGCCGCGATTGCTGACCATAAATATTACCAAGGTCAAAAGAAATGTGGTGAGAATTGCGTAACGAATTAAGTGTAAAATTGATTTGATAAAGTTCATAAATTTTGAGTTAGAATTTTTTCAAGTTCAGAATCGACTTCCGGTTTTTTTCCAAACCAAGCTTCGAAGCCGATCAATGCTTGCTGAATTAACATACCAATTCCGCTAGTGATTTTATTGCCGCGTTTTTGCGCTAAAGCAAGAAGATCGGTAATTAATGGTTTATAAACAATATCATAAACAATCGCCGCTTTGTTTAAATTTTTTAAATCCAATTCCAATTTTTCCTGACCAACCATGCCCAGAGCGGTTGAATTCACTAGTAAATCGCAATCACCAAGTTGCTTGGAAAAATTTTCGAGATTTAAAAATTTTATTTCGCAGGAATTTTTTGCGGAGAAATTAGTAAAATTCGTAATGAGTTTTTCTGCTCTCCCAAAACTGCGATTAGTAATAAGAATTTTCTTTACCCCAGATTTTATAAGTCCGTAAACTATTGCCCTCGCTGCTCCGCCAGCCCCAATCACAAAAGCTATTTTGTTTTTTAAAACGAAATCAGGCTGCGAATTTTTTAGATTATTTAGAAAGCCATCCGCGTCAGAATTATGACCAAAAAACTTTCCATCTTTAGTAATAATTACAGTGTTAACCGCGCCAGTTAATTGCGCGCTTTTGCTCTTATAATCGCATAATTTAAAGATTTCTTCCTTGTGAGGAATGGTAACATTAAATCCTGCAAAGCCTTGAACAACAAGCTTTTGCACATCTGCTCGCAAATTATTTTTTTCAATTCTTATCGCTTCGTAAGTTCCATCAATTTTATATTTTTCTAAAAAAAATCCGTGAATTTTTGGTGACAGTGAATGTGAAATTGGATCGCCGATTACCGCTGCTTTTATCATTTTTTTGGAGAGAATTTTGAGATTAGTTCGGTATCTTGAATCAGTTTTGGTATAGATGATCTAATCTTCAAAATTTAATTTTTAATGAAAATTCTTTAAGATGGATTCTTAAGGTTTAGCCATTTCAAAACCGACTTCTTTCACTCTCGTAACATCTTCATTTTCCCTTCTCAAACTCGCACTCGGCGAAGCCATAGGTTTAAGGGTCACGCCTATTTCATCAACCATACAAGCAGTAGGATCAATTACTTTTTTGTGTCGTGAGTTTTGGCTTGGTTTTTTTATAGAGGTTTATAGTTGATGAAATAGGTGCGACCCCCCCCAATCTCTGATTTTGTTGAAATTTTCTCTGCTGAAAAAGCTCCGCCAACTCCAAATAAAAAAGTAAAAGTTAGTAACGAAACCGAAGGGATTTTTTTGAATTTCGTGTTCAGGTTTATTAGTTTTTTGTTAGCGCAAAACTATCTGAGCTACATCGCGCATTATAAAGCACATCACTCCTCTAACCAGCGCTGCTAAGCCTTCTCGCCATCTATAGTTCCTGGATCTTTTTTCTCTTCGCCACCATCTTTTTTACTCTTCAATGATGAATGATCTGGCATGAAAGGTTCTTGTTTTGGTATGGTAATTTTTGGTTTTAGGCGTGATGTGAAAAGTTTTTCTTTGAAGTAGAATATTTTTTTGCACTTGATTGGCGGCTGAGATTCGATCAGGATAATTTGTTCTTCGCGCGGAAGTTGAATAACCTCTTGCGGCAGGAGTAGGGCGCGTTGTACGTCGGAAACGTGCAATGAGCGGGCACCAGGATTTAAGTCGAGATATTTCGGTTTGTTGTAGGAAATTTGCTGCGCGGTTTTGTTGCCTAAAAGTTGTGAAATTAAATTTGCAGTTTCCATGTTATTCGCCGCGAAAGTGATGCGATAAGTTGAGTTGGAAAGGAATGAGTTCATGCCACTTTCTTCGTAAATTCCTTTGAGCTGTTCGGTATCTTGAATGATCAAAAACAAGCGCACGCGATAACCGCGGAAGTAGGCGATACCAGCGAGAAATTGCTCCATTTTTCCGAGAGTTGGGAATTCATCCATCATCATTAAAACGCCGAATTTTTCGTGCGGCTGTGGCAATTTTGCGGTGAAAAAAGCTGCGGCTTGTTGATAAAACATATTCATCAAAGGCTTGAGGCGCGAGATGTTATCTGGTGTCAAGCCAACGTAACAAGTGTGGGGAGTAACTTTAAATTCGTGAAGATTGAAATCAGAAGTCGCAGTTGTGGTGTCGATTAGCGGGTTTGACCAAAGTTCGAGAGATGAGTTGGCAGTTGATGTTACCGAGCCACGTTCCTTATCTGGTTTTTGTAAATATGAAGCGATGTTCATGTAGGAAACTGGGTGGATTTTTTTGCCCATGGTATCGAGTACAACCGCCAAATTATAAACTACGTCATCATTGCGCAGTGTTCTCACGACTTCACCGAGAGTTGCTGGCTTGTTATCGTCAGCGAGAAGATAAAGCATGATTCCGGTCAATAGCGCGCGTGCTTCGTTTTGCCAAAATTCCTGTTCTGGCAAAAGAAAGTTACAGATTTTTTGTACGTCATCGACCATCTGTCCAGGCTTGGTGCTAATCCAATCCATCGGATTATAGCAATGTGAAATTCCATCGGGATCTGCCGGATTCCATAAAAAAACTTTTTGTTTGAAATGTCTTTTTCTCCAACCGGAAGTGAATTCGTAGTTTTCAAGTTTGATGTCATGCACGATAACGGAATCTTTCCAAAAAAGTAGATTGGGAATTACGAAGCCCACACCTTTACCAGAACCTGTCGGCGCGAAAAGCAAAATATGTTGATAGCCATCGGCGATGAGAAATTTTTTCTGATAGGTTCCAAGTAATATGCCACTTTTAGAGCGTAATCCCATTTTTTTAATTTCGCTTGGCGTTGCCCAATGCGAATCGCCGTGAACTGATTCTGGTTTTTTAAATGGTCGCCAATCGATTATTGGTGCGCGAAAAATCCAGCTGATAGTTCCTAATAATGCGTAAGGCAAAATGGTGGTGACCCATAATTTCATTGAGAAATTATTGTAACTTCCCGGCTTCAATTCGGCGTGGTGAGTAATATAAAATTTCCAGTAAGTCGTGAAAGTTTTATAGATGTAGATGAACTGCTTATCTATCGGCATATTTGCAAAGGCTTTGATGATTTGCCAATTGCCGGTGATGCTGACGATTACTAGTGTTCCAGTGATGTAGAAGCAAGAAAGTAGTACAAAAATGATCAAGCAGGTGATAATGGCAAAGTTACGAAAATTGCGTAAAAGCGGATTATCTTGAGCTGAAGAAGACATTGATGTTTTGAAATGTTGCTGTGACTAAACTAAATGGCATCTCAAAAAATCCTAATTTTTTAGAGGCGCCCTAATGCGAACTAATAATCGAAATATACCGAAACCAATTCAAGAAACCGAACTCAAAAATAAAGAGTCGGTTATGGGGTTTTCCACGACCGTGGGGCGCAGGCCCTCGTGCGTAAAAACAAAATTAATATACCGAATCGGTTTCTTGAAGCTGATTGGGTATATATGAGGATTTTTTTAAAAAGAAATTCGCAAGTTGCAACAAAGTAAATCTAGAAAAAATTCGAGGTCATTGTCTTAATTATTTATCAAACTTCTTGCCGCCGCCATTGCTTCATCACTGATCTTTTCTCCCGATAGCATTCGGGCGATTTCCTCTTCGCGAGCTTTTCCCGCCAGTTTTGTGATGGTGGTTTTGGTTTTTTTATCGACAGAAATTTTACTGATTTTAAAATTCACATCACCCTTTGCCGCAATTTGTGGTTGATGAGTTACGACTAAAACTTGCAGATTTTCTGCGAGAGTTTTTAAGCGTTTTCCCACCGCATCAGCCGTGCTTCCGCCGATTCCACTATCTATTTCGTCGAAGATAATTGTCGGTAAGGATTTCACATTTAGAAGCGAAACTTTTAGTGCTAACATGAAGCGCGAAAGTTCGCCGCCGGAAGCGATTTTGGAAATATCGTCGAAGCTATTTTTATTGATTGCGGCGGTGAAGCGCGCTTTTTCGTAGCCAAAAGGAGTCGTAAGTCGTAAGTCGTAAGTCGTAAGTTCGATTTTGAATTTAGCTCCTTCCATCTTCAGGAATTTTAATTCTTCTTCAACTTTTTTTGATAAAATTACTGCGCCTTTTTTTCTGTTTTGCGATAATTCATTGGCAAGTTTTTTATAATCCTCATGCAGCTTAAAACCTTCTAATTCAAGTCTCTCTTCACTTTCTTCATCAAGAGAAATTAATTTTAATTTTTCCTTGGCGTCGGAAATTATTCTGGGAAATTCAGCGATTTGAACATTATATTTTCGTGCCAAACTTTTAATGAAAAAAAGTTGCTCTTCAATTTCTTCTAAATTATTTTCGCAATTCGCAACTTCATGAATAGTGCTGTCGATACTTGAAATTGCTGCATCAATTTCAGAAGAATTTTCGTCAATTTTTTGATTTAGATTTTCAAATTCTTCTGATTTTTCACTCAAAAAATTATTGATGATATTTTGATTGCGCAGCAAAACTCGTGTCGAAATTAACATTTGTGAATTTGCTTCGCTGAGATGTGATTTAATTTCGGAAAGGAATTTTAGTATTTTTTCTTTGCCAATTAATTGATCTTTTTTTGTTTTTAATTCATCTTCTTCGCCGGTTTTTACATCAGCATTTTCAAGCTCTAACACTACATGATGCAAATAATCTTTCTCTCTTTCCGCCTGTTCTTTTTTTGTTTTTAGAGCCGCAATTTTTTCCTCAATCTCGCGGAGATTTTTATAAATTTTCTGCAGATTTTTTAAGAGAGTTTCATTGTCACAAAATTCATCGAGGATAGTTAGGTGATAGCCAACATTAAGTAATCCGCGTTGGTCATGCTGTCCGTGAATTTCAACTAAAGTTTCACCGATTTGCGCTAAAAGATTTACGCCAATTGCAATATCATTGGCAAAAACTTTACTGGTAGAATTTTCAGAGATGATGCGGCGGATCCTTAAAACATCAGGGTTTTCAGCATCAAGCAAATCATTTTCTTTAAGTAAATTTTTGCAGATAGGATTTTTTGCGATGTCGAATTCTGCGGCAACTTGCGCTTTATTTTCATCAACTCCAATTAAGCGCAAATTTGAACGAAAGCCAATCGCAAGTCCAAGAGCATCAAGCAAAATCGATTTTCCCGAACCAGTCTCGCCACTTAATACACAAAGGCCGGCAGCAAAATTTATTTCTGCTTTATCGATCAAAACGATATTATTTATTGAAAGAGATTTTAGCATTTAACAATTAGTATTTAAGAATTAGGAATTGGAGATTAGCAAATTGTTAATTCTTAATTGTTAAATGTTAATTGCTCATGTTCGTCTTAGATTCCAAACTTAAATCCGATACCTTTCTCATCGCCGATCTCAAAATTTCGCGTCTGCTTTTGATGAATGATGCCAATTATACTTGGCTGGTTTTAGTGCCGCGAAAAAAAAATATCCTTGAATTAACCGATCTTTCTTTTGCCGAACAAACTGAAGTTTTGTACGAAATAAATTTGCTTGCAGCAATTTTGCAGAAAAATTTTGCCGCAGATAAACTTAATATTGCAGCATTGGGAAATATGGTGAAGCAACTTCATATTCACGTAATCGCCCGCAAAATTGATGACGCAACTTTTCCAAAAACAGTTTGGGGAAATGCGCCGACAAAGCCTTATTCAAAAGATGCTGCCAAGGCTGTAATCGAAATAATAAAATCACTTTTATAATGGAAAAAGAACTTCTGATTAAACAGCTTCTATATCGCTCAAATCATCGTGGTTGCAAAGAAACTGATATTTTATTGGGAAGATTTTTTAGTGAAAAATTTTCTGAATTTAGCGACGAAAAATTAGAAATTTATCGCCATTTTATTGAGGAAGATGATTTGCTGATTTATGATTGGATTTTAGAAAAACTTGCAACCAAGGATGAATATAAATTACTAATTTCTGAGATCAGAAAATTTCATAAAATCTAAATTAGGAGTGGGAAATGGTATTATTCTTCTGGGGATTTATTCAACCACGATACAATCTGCTCTGCTTTTATGTGACTGTGTCACGTAGCGATTACAAAATTCTTCTGCTTCAACTTGGTTGAAAAAGTTTCCGACTTGTAAGCGGTAAAAAATTCCCTTCTTTCCTAAATCAACTTTTTCGACATAGGATTTTAAGCTAGAAAATAAGCTGGGATAAAGGCGATTTAATCTTTTCCAATTTTCTTGCGCCGCATCTTGTGAGGTCATCGCGGCAACCTGAACTTTTACGACTAATTTTTTATTTTGTGGTTTGGGTGCTGCTGGAGCGGTGTTGTCCCGTTTTTCGCCATCAGCTTTTGTTAGTAAATCTTTCGGCTGCGCTGTTGGTTTTACATCTTTCGAGTAAACAATAATTTTTTGTTCTTCCTTTTTTGCAGCTATTTTTGGAGTTGGAGCTGCAACAATAGGAATAATTTTCGGCGGTAGAGCTGGCTCGGGAGCATTGCGAACTTTAGTATTTTCCTGCTTCTCAATATTTTTTTTATTGCCAAAAATATCTTCATAAATTTTGTGATCGATCTGCATTGCGGCGCCAGTTTCACTTGAAGTCTGCTCTTCTTCAATAATCTTGATTTGACCTTCCGGCGATTTGATAGTTTTAACTTCGGCATTGCTGCTATCTTGATAAACAAAATAATAAGCGCTCATCGTGATATAAATAAAAGCAGCTAGAGAAAGAATAACTCCAATCACCATGAAGGTGCGTTTAGCCAGATCGGAGAAGGGGCCTTGTGAGTCGCTATTTCTTTGATAGCCAAAATCTTCCATATCTTTTTTTTGTAATTATCGCATTTCTTCGAGAGCCTTAATATTAAAAATATTTAATCCTTCGGCGATAATATTTTTAACTGCAGTAATGAGATAAAGCCGCGCTTTCGTAACTTGCAAATCATCTTTGATGATGAATTTCAAATTTGGATTATCCATGCCCTTATTCCACAAAGCGTGAAATTCTGCAGCGAGCTCCTGTAGATAAAAAGCGATGCGATGCGGCTCAAAATTTACCGCTGCCATCTCAATGATCCGTGGAAAAGCCGCGATTTTTTTGATCAGTTCAATTTCTGATTCATCGCTCAATCTTTTAAGATCATCAATTGTTAATTGATCATTGTTAATTGTTAATTGCCGCAACGCCGAACAGCATCTCGCATGAGCATATTGCACATAAAAAATCGGATTGTCTTTTGACTGCTCAATCACTTTTGCTAAATCGAAATCGAAATGGGCATCGTTTTTGCGGGTGAGCATGATGAAGCGTAAAGCATCTGCGCCAACTTCATCGATCACTTCTTTTGCGGTGATAAAATTTCCAGCGCGTTTTGACATTTTCAACGGTTCGCCATTTTTTACAAATTTTACCATCTGGCATAAAATCACTTTTAGCTGCGCGCCAGAATTTGTAAGAGCCTCAACTGCGGCGGTTAAGCGCTTGACATAACCTGCATGGTCGTAGCCCAAAGGCATAATAAAAATTTTGGCACCGCGTTCAAATTTACTGCGAATGTAAGCCAAATCGCCGGCAAAATAAGTAAAACTTCCATCGGATTTTTTTACGACGCGATCGCAATCATCGCCGAATTTTGTCGAGCGGAAAAGCGTTTGATCTTTATCGTCATAGCCTTCGGGAAGTTTGAAATCCTTGGCTCCGACGCCTTTTTCAGTTTTTGGCGCTTCGAGTTTTCCGACATAAACCAAATCCTGTTCTTCAAGAATTTTTATAGTTTCGGCGATGCGATTTGTGTCGTGGAGATTTTCCTTTTCTGAGAAATAACTATTATGTTCGATGCCAAGTTCAAGTAGGTCGCGCTTGATCATTTCGACCATTGATTCAACGACAAAATTGCGAATTTTTGGTAAAACTTTTTCTTCACTTTCATCAATCAAATTTTCGCCGAATTTTTCTTTTAAGCGAATACCAACGCCAATTAAATAATCTCCGGGATAAAGTCCTTCCGTCATTTCAACATTTTTTCCACAGGCTTGGAGATAGCGTAAATAGCTTGATTTCAGCAATGTAATAATTTGCGAACCGGCATCATTAATATAATATTCCTTCAAAACATCGAAGCCAAGTTTTTGCAATAAACTCGCTAAAACATCGCCATAAATTGCACCACGAGTATGACCAACGTGAATAGGGCCAGTGGGGTTTGGCGAGGCATATTCTAAATTAACTTTCACGCCATTTCCGAGATTTGGAAATTGAAATTTTTCTTCAACAATTTGCTTTACTAATTGATAAAAAATTTGTGGTTTTAATGAAATATTGATGAAGCCCGGACCAGCGATTTCTAACTTTAAAATATTTTCATCGCGCAGTTCGGCGATTAACTTTTCTGCCAATTTTCTGGGATTATTCAACGTTTCAATCGCAGAAAATTTTTTGCTTAAAATCATCGCAGCATTGCAAGCTAAATCGCCGTGAGATCTTTCTTTGGTAGGTTCTACAGTGAAATTCTTTAAATCTTTTTCTTCGATTTGAATATTATTTTCGGCGGCGATTTTTTTTATCGCGACAGAAAAAACTTCTTTAAAGTGATTAAAAATATTAAGCATGAAAGCAGTTAACAATTAACAATTAGCAATTAACAATTTGCAGATGCCTCTTTGTTAATTGCTAATTGTTAATTGTTAATTTTTTTATGTTGATCGACTACACAAGTACTTCCTATCTCGCCAAGCGTATCATCAAAGAATATGTCATTCCACATTGGAAAACTTTTCTAGTTTCTGTTGTCTTGATGTTGGTTATTGCTGCAACCACAGCATTTCATGCTTGGTTGATTAAGCCCGCCTTGGATTCGGTGTTTGTTAATAAAAATACCAATGCTTTGCTTTACATCCCTTTGGTGATTTTGGCGGTGACAGTGGTGAAGGGTTTTTCTACTTATTTCCAACTTCTAACCATGAATCTCGTTTGTTTGCGCATTACTGCTATCATGAGAATTCATCTTTATGCTCACTTCATCAAGTCAGATATTTCTAAGCTGCATAGTAAATCTTCCGGCGATATGACTGCCAGCATCATCAATGAAATCGGCGCAGTGGTTGGATTGATCAGCACCCTTCTCAACGGTTTCGTTAAGCAATTTTTTACTTTGGGTGCGTTGATTTTTGTGATGTTTCAACAAAGCGTTGAACTTTCTCTTGTGGCCTTCATCGGTTTTCCTCTCGCCGCTTATCCGATTTATAAACTTGGTCGCAAGCTGCGCAATCTATCCTACAGAAATCAAGAAATGGCGGCGAAGTTTAATTCGCAAATGCATGACACTTTACAATATTCCAAACTGGTAAAGGCCTATCATTGCGAAGATTTTGAAGTAAGAAGAATGTCAGTGATCATCGAAACAATTTTCAAAATGGGTAAAAAAATCTCGCGCATGGCGCTGGTTTCATCTCCCTTCGTTGAAAGTTTAGCTGGTGTCGGCGTTGCAGCGGTGATATGGTATGGTGGGCATCAAGTGATTACCGGAGAAACTACTCCGGGTGCTTTTTTCTCATTTTTTGGTGCGATGATGATGGCCTATCGCCCCCTAAAATCTCTGTCAGGAATGAATTCTGGAGTGCAAATGGGCTTTGCTGCGGCGACTCGTCTTTATACTATTCTCGATGAAAAATCGACAGTCATTGATAAGCCAAATGCCATTTCTCTTCCTAAAATCAAAGGTGATATCGAATTCAAAAATGTGAATTTCAGTTACGTTGATGAAAAGAAGGTTTTGGAGAAGGTGAATATTAAAATTGCTGCGGGACAAACCATCGCGCTAGTGGGTCATTCCGGTGGTGGAAAATCTACCATCATGAATATGATTTTGCGTTTTTATGATCCCAATTCTGGTTCAATCGAATTAGATGGTCACGATATTAGAGACATAACTTTAAAATCATTGCGCTCATCAATGTCGGTGGTGAATCAGGAAGTAATGTTATTTGATGATACGATTCTGGAAAATATTCGTTACGGCAAAGAGGATGCAACAGAAGAGCAAATTATTGCTGCAGCAAAAATGGCGGAAGCTGATGAATTTATTTCTGAACTTCCGGGAAAATATCTCACGCAAGTTGGACAAAATGGTATTCGTCTCTCCGGAGGTCAACGTCAACGTATCGCTATTGCGCGCGCTATTCTCTACAATGCGCCGATTTTACTTTTAGATGAAGCGACTTCATCTCTTGATCCGATTTCAGAAAAATTAATCAAGGATGCTTTGGCAAAATTGATGAAGGGAAAAACCAGTATCGTGATTGCACATCGACTTTCAACTGTGATTCATGCCAATAAAATTGTGGTAATTTCTAACGGAAAAGTTGTGGAAGAAGGAACTCACGCTGAGTTGTTGGAAAAAGGTAAATTCTATTCGCAGCTATATTTGAAGCAGTTTGAAATTTCTTAATATGGCAATTGAGCAAAAGGTTTCTGAGCTAGCCGTAAAAAAGAAACAGGAAAAAAATAAGAAAAAAAAGAAGGAATTATCCGCAGCTTTGCGGAAAAATCTTTTGCGCAGGAAGCTCCCCAAACATTCTTGATATACCAAATCAGCTTCAAGAAGCCGATTTAGTATATTGATTTTGTTTTTACGCAGGATGGCCTGCGCCCCACGGTCGTGGGGAACCCCATATACCGACTCTTTATTTTTGAGTTCGGGTTCTTGAATCAGTTTCGGTATAGTTTGGTGTTTTAAGTAGCGCTCTTCAATTTCTTCACTCTCTCGCTCAAATTTTCCAAAAACTTATCCATGCCGTCTTGAGCAATTGCGGAATTAAATTCGGATCTTTGGGTCTCGATCAAACTGATTCCTTCGGCGATAAAATCTAAAATCGCTAATTTTCCGTTACGTTTTTTAACGCGAAAATCTACTGAAATAGCAATGTCAGAATTTCGTGGTAAAAACTCCGCTTTGACAATATCGAAGCTGCTTTGTTCCGTCACATCACTTACAGTGAATTTACGGCCGTCGTAATTTTTAAATTTTGGGCCGTAAGTATTAACCATGAAGTCATGATAAAGTTTGATGAATTTTGTTCTTTGCTCATCATTTGCTGTTTTATAATTTTTCCCGAGCACGAAGCGCGCGATCCAATCTGCATCGATCGCCGCATCAACTATTGCGATAATTTTTTCTCTTTTTTTCGTTTCAGAAATTTTTTCATTGGCAATTCCGACGATGCTATTGCCGATATTTTCTACAAACTTTTTTACTTCCTCTTTACTCATCTCTTCATTGGCAAAGGCCTGAAACGGCAAGAGTAAAATTACGATTGCCAAGGTGATAAATTTTTTCATTTTGTTTAGTTTTTTGCGTCGACCGCACGTTTTTGTAAATAAGCGCTGCGTATTGTGGCGTAAGGATCAAAAGAATCTATCCGCACATCATCAATTATTTCTAACAGATTTTCTCTACTGTCAATGGCTCCTACAACGCCAAGTCCAAAACGATATTCTCCTGGGATAGAATCTATATCTCCCCCAAATTCTAAGAGGTTAAATCCAACTGGGTTTATCGATTTATCTACAACCCATCCGCTAAAATCTCTGGTGGAATTAGGGCCTAAAAAAGGTATCATTAAATAAGCTCCGGGACCTCTTCCATAATGGCCTAGAGTCTGACCAAAATCTTCATTTTTATATAAAATTCCTTTCTCGGAAGCGACATTAAAAATTCCGCCCAGACCAATCGTACTATTGATCAAAAAATTAGAAAAAGTGGCGAGGCCATTATCAACTTTTCCTTGGGCGAATGAGTTTAAAGCTGAGATTGGAAGCGAGAGATTATTTAAAAAATTACCAACGCCTTTGCGCAGTGTTCGTGGAATATTATAGCGATAAGCTCTTGCTACATGCTCGAAAAAATGGCGATCAAACGCATCATTAAAGATGTAAATTTTGCGATTAATTTTTTCGTAAGGATCGTAGATTATTTGTTCTGTTGCAGCATAATTTTCAAACTCATTCTCATCATCAAATTGATTCCGCTCTTGATAAAGCATCGCCGATTTTATTACTTTTTTTTCTGCCGCAAGAGCTTGGCTAGAAAAGATCAGACAAAGTGATAGTGTAAAAGTTGATAGCGCTCTACTCATCAAAAGATTTTTGTTTCATACCTTCCTCGATATGCTCCAGCAAATCGAAGGCCTTGCGATCATAATCAGGATTATTGGCAATTAGCTCTCTCAAAACTATTTTTGCTTGCGATGATTTATTATCTAAAGTTAAGCAATAAGCGAGCTGATAGTGAGCATCCAAAAGTTCAGGCCAAAATTTATTGATGAAGCGAAAACGAAAAATTGCATCCTTGATATGGCCATTTTCTAAATGTTTCAAACCCAGTTTGTAATTGCTCTGACGAAGATTTCCTATCCGGTCTTTTATGGCAAAAAATTCCTGATGGGCATTTTGTATTTTTTCGCCAAAAAAACTAACCAGCTTCGCTGTTTTATCATGTAAGTTGCTGGCAAGGGATGGTGTGGAAGGTGAATCAGATTTTTTTTGTTCTGACGTTCCAAGTATTTTTTTGAAAAATTTGCTGATCATATTTGATAGATAAAGTAGGAGATATTCCAAGAGAGGCTGAAGTTTTTATTGTCGTCACTAAAATTTTTCAAACAAAACTTATTAAATTCCTCCAGCCTTGTTTTGCTGATGATTTTTTTGGATTGGTTCGAGTTACCGCCGATTTTTTTGATGAATTTAAGCGCTTGATATCCACTCTCGAATTTTTGGTTTTTAGATTCGCAAAGAAAACTGATTTCCTTTGCTCCGCATTTTTCGAGCGCTGATTTTATGATGACATTATTAGGAAATTTATTGAATTGAAAAATGTTAGAAGAGCGTAATTCATCAAGGCTACCGGCGGTGGGAAGACAAAATGCTAAAATGCCGTTCTTTTTTAGAAGTGCAGAAAATTGTAAAAAATTTTTCTCGAAATCATTAATCCAATGTAGTGCAAAAGAAGAGAAAATTATGTCGAAACTGTTTTTCTCAAAAGGTAAATTTTCGATATCGCAGTGAATCGCCGAAACGTTTTTTGGACGATCAACCCATGATTTAAGCATGTCGATAGCAATATCGGTTTCAGTGATTTCTGCAGAAAACTTCTGACAAATTTCTTTGGCGATAAAACTGGTGCCACAACCAAGATCAAGAATTTGCGAATTATTTTTGATAAAGGAACAGGAGAGGGCGACCAATTTTTTAACGGCTGCAAGCTGAGTCTCGGCATTTTCATCATAGCTTTTTGCGCCACGCGAAAAATTTTTAGCGATCAGGTTTTTGTCTAATTTTTTGTTCATTTATTTTGGGGCTTTAGCGGCTTCTTCTTCGATTAATTTTACGATATGATCAACTAAATCATTGCTTGAAACTTTGTGATCGGGTCTGCCATTCATATAGACATTATGCCTTTCGCCACCACCACCAGTGATGCCAATTTGGGTGTGTGCTGCTTCACCAAGTCCGTTTACTACGCAGCCTAAAATCGAAATAGTCAGTGGAGTTTTGATGTGCTCGACGCGTTTTTCAACTTCCTCGACGGTTTTTATCACGTCAAAAGCTTGTCTGGCACAGGATGGACAGGAAATTAAATTTACGCCGCGATGTCTAAGTCCCAGAGATTTTAAAATTTGGTAAGCCACTTTAACTTCTTCTTTAGGATCGGCGGAAAGCGAGACGCGCATTGTATCTCCTATGCCTTCCCATAATAAAGTTCCCAGTCCAATTGCGGATTTTACCGTGCCGGCAGTTAACCCTCCAGCTTCAGTGATGCCAATATGTAGTGGATAATCGCAAGCTGCGGCGAGGGCGCGATAACTGGCTACCGCCAAAAAAATATCGGAAGCTTTGACGCTGATTTTGAGATTAAAAAAGTCATTATCTTCGAGAATTTTGATGTGGCGCTGCGCCGATTCTACCAGTGCTTCCGGAGTTGGAGTTTTATATTTTTGTAACAAGTCAGTTTCAAGCGATCCAGCATTGACGCCGATGCGAATCGCGCAGCCATAATCTTTTGCCGCTTTAATTACTTCACGTATTTTTTCATCGGAGCCAATATTACCGGGATTGACGCGCAAACATTTGGCGCCAGCTTGGGCAGCTTCAATGGCGCGACGATAATGGAAGTGAATATCAGCGATAATTGGAACCGGGCAATGGGGAATAATTTGTTTTAAAGCCGCGGAAGATTCTTGATCGGGAATTGAAATACGCATCAATTCTGCGCCTAATTCCGCACATTCATTAACTTGACGAATCGTGCCTTGAATATCGGTGGTTCTAGTGTTGGTCATTGATTGCACTGAAACCGGCGCATCGCCACCAATTGCAATATTGCCGACAAAAATCTGACGTGATTTGCGGCGATGAATAGCGCGGTAAGGCCTTATTTCGTTGAGCTGCTCTTGCATTGATTAGGAGACTGAGTTGAAGATTTTAAGAATTTTTGCGCGATTTTTTTCGATTAAATCTGCTAATTTTTTTTGATCATAATTAACAATTTCAATAATTGAAGTGAAGTCTTTAAATCCGCTTCCAGTATAGTTTTGAAATGTTTTTATTTGGGGAATTTCTAGTAAAGATTTAACAACTAAAGCACGAAAAAATATCGCGGCGAAATTAGTTTCGAGAAATTTTTCATCAAAAAACGGTAGCTTGCCTTCCCCACCTTCGCGCGGATGACAAACTGAAAGAGTAAGAAATTTAGCATGTTCAAGTGGATTAGATATGGCGACATTTTTCTCCAAATTTTCAAAAAATTTCAGATAGAATTTTTCAAGATTTTCTTCGTTCATCTCAAAAATCTCTGACCAGAGTTCGGGGTCTGAATCATCTAGTCGGAAGGCATTTTTAAAAAATTCATCCTTAATATTTTTCGGCGAAAATTCTGAGGTCAAAAAAGATAAAAATTGGGGCAGATGAGAAACTAAGGCATAAATTTCATCATGCTTTTTTGCATCAAGAAATTCTGCTTGAGCACCGATTTTTTTAACTAACTCAACTATTTTTTTTGCTTCAGGATTTTGTGAGCAAATTACGAATTTTTTATCTTGAAATAAGTCTGCTGAAGAATGTTCAAAGCCACTATTTTGTGAGCCGGCGATGGGATGACAGGGAATAAAATTTTTAGGAAGATTCTTAATTTTTAAATCCTTTATTGAGCCAAGATCAATAATAATCGCAGCAGAAGAAATTTTTTCCTCAAGTTGAGAAAAAATATCTTCGTAACTGGAAAGTGGACTGGCTAAAACTATCAAATCAAAGTTAGAAATTTCATCAGAAAAATATTCCAAATCATCGAAGCCGCCATCGATAATTCCTCCACTACTGGCAAATTCTATGACTTCAGAATTAAGATCGCAGGCAAAAATTTGATTGCTGATTTTATGCTTTTTAAGAGCTTTGGCAAAGGATCCGCCAATTAAGCCAAGCCCAATAATTAAAGTTTTTTTGAAGTTCATTTTGATAAAGTTTGTTGCAATTTTTTGATAGGTTTTTTAGTCACTTGCTAAATTTTATTAGCCACATAGTTTTTTCATGAAATTTTCTTAGAGCCTGTTTAATATCTTTTTTAATTACAGATTTTGGCATATTTTTAGCGCTTTTTTAGTAAAATTACGACGCATATCGGGTATATTCGGAGTAATTTTACTAAAAAATAAGCAAAAATAGGGCGAAATATGGGATTAAAAAAGATATTAAACAGGCTCTAAGACAATTAGGACTTACATAAAGCGAGTATCGCATAAATGTACGTGCGTTTCAAAAAATTTTCAACCCAGATCCTTCATTAGAAATTCAGGATACTTCGGCTAAAGCTTGAAAATGAAGGGCGAAACAATGTTTTTAAAACGTAAACTTACTCAGCGTAAGTGCGGATTTAAAAACATTGTTTTAACCGCGCAGTTTCAAGTTTTAGCCAAAGTAGACGAATTTCTAATGACGGATCTGGGTTTAAACATGGAAATATCGAAGCGAGACAAAGTTTCGCGCAAGTCCTAAAAAATATATTCGCAAGTTAAATAATACTCATGAAAAGATTAGCTTTAATTTTAATTCTTTGCTTTGTTGTTTCTTGTCAAAACAAGGTAATAGATATCAAGAGTCCTTGCGTATCAACGGAAGATGGTCCATGCGGACCAAAAAAACCGATCAATGATTGGTGGTTAAAAAATTCTCGAAATTCACACAATCAAAACAGTTAACTAATGAGTGATACCACAAATAAAACACAAAGTTTTGCTGATAGATTTGCTAAAAAAGACTCAACTTTTACTGCTCAGGCAGCGAAAGACAGCAAGCCACAAACGACCCAAAAAAGCTTTTCTGAGATGGCTACTCAGAAGAGTCTCCCTACTAAACCAATTGATCCTCAGAAAAAAATGCAAGCAGAACTTATTTACCTTGTTAAGGGTATCGATGCCGGGCGTAACGCGTGGTATTATGTTTTAATCGAACGTCTAAAACTTCAACTTTTCTTGAAGGCTTTGAATGACGACATCATTCATCTCGAAAATTACGGCAAAATTTTATATTCTGCCTATGGAGAAGAGCCGCCAGTTGAAATCACTGGTAAGCTGAAAGAAGAATACGGAATTCAATAAAATAGTTTCCTTATAACGGATAAATTTTACTCGGTGTAATTACCCTCCCAGGGTCTACGCATGAAAATTACGTAATATACCAAATCAGCTTCAAGAAGACGATTTTAGTATATTGATTTTGTTTTTACGCAGGATGGCCTGCGCCCCACGGTCGTGGGGAACCCCATATACCGACTCTTTACTTTTGAGTTCGGTTTCTTGATCAGTTTCGGCAATAACAAACTCGGTTAACCCCCTCTCCACTAAAGGGAAAGGGGGTTCTACCGAGTTTTTTTAGAATTTTTTTTAGCTACATTTGCGGCAGATCTCATGAAAAATATCAAAATCTTTCTTATTGTTACTATCTCGGTATTTTTTGGATTTTTTTCTGCGCTGTCTTTTTCTCAGATCCAAATCAAGCCGATCAAATTTGATGATAAAAAAGTTGTGGAAGATCAATCAAATTTTATCAGCGAGATAATTACTCGCGTTAAAAAAGATTACGTTGATGAAAAAACTGATCGTCAGCTTTCTGAAGCTGCGGCTAGCGGAATTCTTTCTTCTCTTGATCCGCATTCTTCCTACATGAACGAGGATGCACTGAAAGAAGTTCGCGTCCAAACCAAGGGTGAATTTGGTGGGGTGGGAATTGAAATTACCACAGAAATGTCGGTAGTGAAAGTAATTTCCGCAATTGAAGGAACTCCAGCAGCACGCGCTGGCGTTAAGTCGGGAGACTATATTACGAAAGTTAATGGTCAGAATGTTATCGGATTAGTAATCGAAGAGGTGGTAAAAAAATTACGCGGCAAGCCAGGATCTGGAGTCAAAATAACCATTCTGCGCAAAGGTGAAAAAGCCCCGATTGAATTATCTCTTATTCGTCAAATCATCAAAGTTAAAGCTGTCAGATCCGCCAAGTTTAAAGATGTTGCTTACATAAAAATTAATACTTTTTCCGAGCAAGCATCTATTGGCTTGGAAGTCGAGTTAAAAAAATTAAAAGCACAAATCGGTGAAAAAAATCTTAAAGGTTTAGTGCTTGATTTGCGCAATAATCCTGGCGGTTTGCTTGATCAAGCAATTCAAGTTAGTGATGTATTTTTAGCTAAGGATAAATTGATCGTTTCAATCAAAGGTCGCAGCAATGAATCCAAGGAATATCGCGATGAATCTGACGAAAAATTAATTCCAAATTTACCAATCGTAATATTGATCAATGAAGGTTCTGCTTCCGCCTCTGAAATCGTTGCCGGCGCTTTACAAGACCATGGCCGCGCTGTGATCATGGGATTAAAATCATTCGGCAAAGGTTCGGTGCAAACTGTAATTCCTCTTGAAAAAAATCGTGGGGCTTTGCGTTTGACTACTTCGCTTTATTACACTCCAAGCGGCAAGTCGATTCAAGCTCACGGCATTGAGCCAAATATCGAGGTGACTAATGCCAAGATCGAAAAACAGGATAAGTCGGATCGTGATTCAGAAGCTGATCTTAAGGGTCATATCGAAGTGCAATTGCAGCAGGCCATTGAGGAATCTAAAAAAGAGCAGCTTGGTGATGATAATCTTGATGTTTATGGGCAAGATTATCAACTAGCGCGCGCGCTTGATTTAGTTCGCGGAGTCGGTATCTACAAAGCTCAAGCTAAATGATGTGGAACACTATCGCAAATCAAACTTTTCATCGAATTTTTTGTAAAAACTTCTTAGAAAATTTTAATTTGCGACAGTGCTTATCTAAATTAATCGCAGTTTTTTTACTATTCCCCTCGATAGCTTTTTCTCAAAATTTTGTCATCGCTAAAATCAATAATAAAATCATCACTATTTCTGAAGCGAATGATCGTTATCACTTTGTTTTGACGAGTTCTGGAATTGGAGTTAAGGATGCTAATGAGCAGAAAATTTTGCGTCAGCAGGTGGTGGATAAAATGATCGATGAGGAATTAATTCGTCAAGAATCCCAAAATTTAAAACTCGAAGTCAGTCCTACGGAAATAAGAGATGCTCTCGAAATAATTGCTTTGCAACGCAAGCAAAATACCACGCAGTTCAAATTATTTTTTACCAAAAAAAATCTCTCTTTCGATAATTATTTGAAGCAAGTTGAAGCAGAAATTTTATGGTCAAAAATCATGTCAGAAATTTTGCGCTCGAAAGTAAAAATTACCGATTTCGAAGTGAAAGAATTTTTCGAGCAGCATAAATTTAATTCCGACATTAGAAAATTTTTGATCTCCGAGATTTTGATCAATAGCTCCACAAATGCTGCGCAGCTTGCTACTAAGTTGGTTGATGAGTTGAGATCTGGTGCAAATTTTAAAACTATTGTGCAGCAATTTTCTTCAGCGATTTCGGCAGAAAATAACGGTGAGATCGGTTGGGTTTCGCAATCTGATATCGATCCAAAAATTTATGCGGCAATATCTAAGTTGCTAAAAAATGGCTATAGCGATGCGGTTTTATTGGAAGATGGCTATCACATTTTCAAATTGCTTGATGCCAAAACTGAAAGCAAAGTTTCCGATCAAGATTTAAATGCCGCAAAAAATCATATCTTCAATGCTAAGCTACAAAATCTTGCCAAAGGCTATTTGATGGATTTGCGCAAAAGATCTTTTATCGAGAAATCTTAGAGCCTGTTTAATATCTTTTTTAATCACAGATTTTGGCATATTTTTAGCGCTTTTTTAGTAAAATTACGACGCATATCGGGTATATTCGGAGTAATTTTACTAAAAAATAAGCAAAAATAGGACGAAATATGGGATTAAAAAAGATATTAAGCAGGCTCTTAGAGCCTGTTTAAAGCGCGGACACCGGGTAATTCCTTACCTTCTAGCCATTCCAAAAATGCTCCGCCGGCAGTTGAGATGTAAGTGAATTGATCACAAAGATTAGCAGTATTCAAAGCAGAAACCACATCGCCACCACCAGCAATTGAAAGCAATTTTCCTTCAGATGTGAGTTGGGCGGCAACTTTTCCCAAGGCTTCGGTTCCAAGGTTAAAAGGTTTGATTTCAAAAGCGCCGAGTGGGCCGTTCCACAGTAAAGTTTTGTGATTTTTTAGTTCTTCAGAAAGATTTTTAATTGAGGCTGAGCCGATATCGAGAATGATGTCATCATCTTTTACATCATCAATTCCTACAGTTTCATGCGCCGCGCCGGCTTCGAATTTTTTTACTACAATTGCATCGAGAGGAAGAATAATTTTGCAGCCATGATTTTTTGCGGTTTCGATGATTTTTAGCGCAGTATCTTTCAACTCTTTTTCGCACAAGGATTTACCGATATTTTTTCCCAAAGCGTAAAGAAGACTATTGGCCATGCCGCCGCCAACCACAATGGTTTGCGCTTTAGTCGCTAAAGAATTTAACAGATCAATTTTAGTTGAAACTTTTGCGCCGCCGACAACTGCCATCATCGGTTTTTTAGCATTTTCTAAAAGATTGGTGAGATTATCCAATTCAGATTCCATCAAAAATCCGGCGCATGATTTTAGAATTGCCGGAATGCCAGTGATTGAAGCATGGGCGCGGTGTGAGCAAGAAAAAGCATCATTGACGTAAAGATTTCCCAAAGCAGCTAATTCACGTGAAAATTCCGCATCATTTTTGGTTTCCTGTTTATAGAAGCGCAGATTTTCCAACATAATTACTTCGCCATAATTTGTGGCCAACACAGCTTTTTGAACTTTCTCACCGATACAATCATCAACAAAACTAACCTTGATCGAACCAAGCAATTCCTGAACTCGCGCCACTAATTGTCCAATCGACATCGAAGCTTCAACCTTACCTTCCGGTCGTCCGAAATGTGAAATTACAATTACCTTCGCTTTGTTTTGCGCGAGATATTTCAGCGTCGGAATCACTGCTTTGATGCGAGTGTCATCTTCGATTTTTCCATTCACAATCGGCACATTGATATCAACGCGCAGAATCACGTTTTTATTAGTAACGACGCAGTCTTTCAGTCTGTTAAAGTTCGGCATGATATTTAAATTTGGGGCTGATTGAAAATCAAAAAATTCGACGAAAATTTTGATTCGTAACGGTCACATTTTAGAGGAAATAAAACTTGATTTTGGTGAGGTTGCTTTCTAGTTTGCGCCCCCTTCCATTTTTTTCCAATCAAAAATTTTCTAGAAACATGGGCACTAAGAACAACCCGAAAAACCGGGTTAAAAACGCTGAAAAAAAGAAACATAACGGCAAAGATATCGAGCCAGTTTACTATTACGGCACTCATGCAGGACATGGTAAATACATGGCCGCAAAATATTCTGGCTCCGCACAGTTGGTTACCGATACCGCTGGAAGACCAATGGAATGGGCTGCAGTCAATTAGCCAGCAACAATTATCAATTAACAATTTAAGCATTTGTTAATTGACGAGTTTGCTAACTGCTAATTGTTAACTGTTAATTGATCCATATGCCTGAAGTAATTATAAACGGTCCCGCTGGTCGCATCGAAGGTCGCTATCATCAAAACGCTGATTCAAAAGCTCCTGTCGCTCTAGTTCTTCATCCCCATCCTCTTTACGGCGGAACCATGAATAACAAGATTGTTTACGGTCTTTATCGTGCTTTTGTGAATAACGGATTTTCAGTTTTGCGTATAAATTTTCGTGGCGTTGGAAAATCTCAAGGCAAGTTTGATAATGGTATTGGTGAGCTACTTGATGTTACGGCCATCGTAAATTGGCTTCATGATCAAAATATGCAGGCTACAGAATTTTGGATTTCTGGTTTTTCTTTTGGTGCTTGGATTGGTTTGCAAACTGTGATGAGAAGACCGGAGCTTGAAAATTATATTCTGGTCGCTCCTCCGGCAACTAAGTATGATTTCAATTTCATCGTTCCTTGCACATCATCGGGTCTAGTGATTCAAGGTGGAAAGGATGAAATCACTAAAGAATCTGATTCAGCAAAATTAGCCGAAAAACTTTCCGCTCGCGAAGGTGCTGAAGTTTCTTATCAAATGATTAACGGAGCAGATCACTTTTTCAAAGATCACTTAAAAGAATTTGAAGAAACAGTCGATAAATATATCAAGCATCGCTTGGTAGTTGATTCAACAAAAGTGCGTAAAGTTAAACGCGATCGTCGTCGTCGTCGTAAGAAAAAAAATGCTGCAGAAGCTAAGCCAGAGCGCAACCACTTCCCGGTAAAATCTTTGACATCTTTCGAAGCTTAAAAATTTAAAAACTCTCAGAAATTAATTTTCTGGGAGTTTTTTTATGCCTACATCACGCTCGAAGCTGAGCTCTTCACATCTTTTTTACCTTTCTCCATCAAGACAATCGCTCCCCCAACTAGAATCACAAAGCTTCCAATAAGTTGTATTGTGCTGATTTTTTCTCCCAGTAGCAGCCATCCGAAAAACAAAACTGCCAAAGGCTCAAAAACGCCAAGCAAAGATGCTTTTGCGGAATCGATATATTCCAAACCGCGTAAGAAAAATAAAATTGGAAGAGCGGTTGAAATGACTCCCATTGCCAAAATATTGAAAAAAGGTTCAGCATTTTTCGGCGCTTGAAAACTGCCATCAATTATCGCAAAAATTGCTGAGGCAAAACAGCAGCCCAGCGATACCACAAAGGCTAGAGTGAGGGGAGGGATGGAAGTTTTTTGTACAGCAAAAACATAAAATCCAAAAAAAATTGCCGCTAAAATTCCAAATAAAATTCCGATAAAACTTGCATCAAGACCGCCAAAATCAGCCAAAAGCGTGACGCCAAAAAGAATTGCTGTGATAGCAAAAATGTAAGAGCGAGAAATTTTGGTTTGATAAAAAATGCGATTCAAAATCACTACGATAAGCGGATAGATAAAAAATAGAATCATTGCCAAGCCAGTGCCAATCTTGGCGGAAGAGATAAAATAAAATGCCGAAGAGCTGCCGTGAAAAATTGCGCTTAAGAAAAAAATTTTTGTTATTTCGAGAAAATTACTGCGCATAAAATTTTTCTTCTTCATCTGCCAAAAGCTGAAAAAAAATATAGTGAGAGCGGAAACCAAGAAGCGCCAAAATAGCATATTGTAAGCGGAGAGATTTTCTTGCATGATGCTGACGCCGAAATAGCCGATCAAGCCGTAGCAAAGGCCAGAGGCGATCACATAAAGCACGCCTTTCTGTTTATCTGAAAAAAAATTCATGAAATGATGTCGGATTTGAAAAGAGTTCCGCCGCAAGCCGAATGGTGATTTGGTAATTTTGCGCAAACTCCGGTGGTGTTTTTGAAACTGATTGGCAATCCAAGTAAACTGCGAATTGCTAGAAAGGCGAAGGCTTCAGCCTCAATTGCATCGCCATTCAATTCAATTTCTTCTACTGCTTTGATGGAAATTCCGGAAATATATTTTTGCATATCTTCCATGAGTGCAGTGTTTTTTCTACCACCGCCACAAACAAAAATTTCTTGCGGTTTTTTTCCTAAAAATTCCAGGTTAATTGCCAGTGCTTGAGCATGCATGTAAGTGAAAGTTGCGAGAGCATCTTCGATCTTGATGCTGTTAATCGGAGCAACTATTTCTGCAAAGTCATCGCGATCAAAAGATTTGGGTGGTTTTTTGTGAAAAATTTCATTTTGTAAAATGCGATCTGCTAATAGAAAATCAATTTTGCCGCTACTTGCTAACTCGCCTCCAGCATCAAAATCGCGACCGAATTTTTTCTTCATCAAATCATCAAGTGGAGCATTACCGAAGCAGATGTCGAAAGCTTCCATGTCATTTTCATTCTCGCTTGCGAGGTAAGTGATATTAGAAATTCCTCCGATATTTAGTATCGCAGTTGGTTTTTTCTGCTGAGCAAAAAGATAAAAGTGATAGATCGGAACCAGAGGCGCACCTTGGCCGCCAAGCGCTACATCGCGCGTACGAAAATCAGCAACAACATCAATTCCAGTTAAGCGTGAAAGCAAATGGGCATTGCCGATTTGCCAAGTGATTCCTGCCTCCGGGACGTGTGAAATCGTGTGTCCGTGAAAGGCGATGATGTTAATGGTTTTTTTGTCGATATTATTTTCTGTAAGAAAATCATTAACCAATTTGGCGTGAAGTAGGGTTAATTCATTTTCAACTTCCTTGATTTGCTGTAAGGTGGGGACGTCGTAAATAAGGCTTGCGAGACGGGCTTTGAAATCTTTTTTGTAAGACAAATAAGCGAAATTTTTGCGCTCAATTATTTTTTTTCCGTCAGATTCAATTAGTGCTAAATCAATGCCATCCATCGAAGTTCCACTCATCAAGCCGATACTTCTGTAAATTTTATTCATAAGAAATTCGATTAAAAATATTGATCAGACAAAGTTTTTTGTCGAGATAAAGAGCTGGCGTTTTATGCAGTGAAATCATGGCTTCATCCATAATCGCAAAAATTTTCTTTTTGGGAAATTTCTGTGCTAAATCCATAAAAACTTTTTCCTCCTCAAAGAAAAATTTTACTTCGGCGCCGGAAATTATTTTAAGTAAACGCGTGAAAAAAAATTCGCAGGATTTTTCAAAAATTGTGAAAGAAAAATTTTTGTCAGAAATATTTTTTAATAATTCGTCGCTGATTTTTTTATTTAGAATAGAGCGCAAGAAAAGTTGATAGAACCTTGATAAATCTGCTCCACAGTTAATTGCAATGGCAGGAGAATTCTCGCAAATTTCAGCAATAAAATTTATTTCGTTAGCAGGAAATTTTAATTTTTGTAACTGCAAAACTTTTTCAAAATCACTCAGCGAAAGATCGTTAACTTTCACCATTTGACAACGCGAACGAATAGTCGGCAAAACGCGATTTAAATTGTGAGCAACTAGGATAAGAAAATTATTTTTGTGCGGCTCTTCCAGAATTTTCAGTAAGGCGTTGGCGGCCGATTTATTAAGCTCGCAAGCGGAATCGATAATAATGAATTTATCTTTATTCGATGAGGAAGTTTGATTTAAAAATGCCGCAATTTTGCGCACTTTTTCGACATTGATGTCGCGTTTTTCTGCTTCTTTTTCAATCACCAAAATATCGGGATGAGTAGGATTTTTGCTGCCCAAAATTTCCAAGCAAAATTCTTTAGCAAAGCTGGATTTTCCAATCCCTTTTTTTCCGCAAAGCAAAATTGCGTGATGAAGTTTTTGATTATTGTAAGAGCCAAGAAGGCTTGATTTTACAGACTCAAAACCGATTGGCATTAGATTGTTTTAAAAAATTATTCTCCGCCACCAAGTGAGTGAACATAAAGCGCGAGTTGTTTGATGGTATTATCATCAAGTCTGCCGCTCCAATAAGGCATTACACCGTTTCTGGCGTAATGAATGGTGAAAATAATATCTTCTTTGCTGCTGCCATAAAGCCAGATTTTATCGGATAGATTTGGAGCGCCTAATTCTCTATTTCCTTTGCCGCCAAGGCCGTGACAGGCGACGCAATTGGCTTTGAAAATTTCTTCACCTTTTTTATCGAAATCAACTTTGCTCGAAAGTGACATCACGTAATTTGCGACAGATTCAATCTCGTCACTTTTTAAAACCTTATCCATTCCAAAAGCTGGCATTTGAGTGCTGCGTGTTTTGTCATGACTAGATCTGATGCCAAATTTAAGGGTTTGATAAATATCTTCTAATTTTCCGCCCCACAACCAATCATCATCATTGAGATTGGGATAGCCTTTGGCACCTTGAGCGCCGCGGCCGTGACAGGCGGCGCAGTTTTCTTCGAAAGCGATTTTTCCGCCATTTAAATAAAATTCCACCAAGTCAGGATTTTTCTGAATTTCTTGCAAAGATAGGCGAGAAATTTTTTCCATATGAACTGCTTGCTTCACATTAATTTCAGCTTGGGATTTTTGTAGTTGTTCGCGCGCTGACCAGTTCAAAATTCCTTTGGTATTACCACCCGGAATTGGCCAAGTTGGATAAAAAAACCAATAAATAAATGCCCAGATGATGCAGATGATCCAAGTAATCAACCACCAGCGCGGGGCAGGGATGTTATATTCTGAAATGCCGTCCCAATCATGTCCGGTGGTTTCAGTTTTTTTTAAAATCGGTTTGAGTTGTTTATTATCGGTCATTGTCTTGGAGTGGAATTTTTGAATATTTATCGAATTTTTTGTTCGTTCCTTTTTTGAAGACGGAATAAATTATGTAACAAAAAGCTAAAAAGAAAAAAATCGTGGCAATTGTTGCGGCGTTATCAAACAGAATTTCCATCATTTTTTATCTCCAGTTTTTTTATCACTTTTGCTGCGCAAAGTTTCAAATTTTGCAAAATCAACAAAACTGCCGAGGGTTTGTAGATATGCAACCAAGGCGTCCATTTCAGAAATTTTATTAGGATTGCCGTCGAAATCGTGGATATTCACTTTTTCGCCGTAGCGTTTGATGAGGCCTGCACTTTCGCGATCGTTTGATGCTTGAATCGCGGCGTCGGAAACGGCGTTTTGAATCATCTCGTCAGTGTAGGGAACTCCGACTTTGCGCAGCACTTCCATATCATCATAAATATTGGAAATACCGGCATCACGATTGGGTAAAAATTTATAACCAGGCATGATTGACTCAGGAACAACATCGCGCGGATTGATCAAGTGACGCACGTGCCATTCGTCGGAATATTTTCCTCCGATTCTTGCTAAATCCGGTCCTGTTCTTTTTGATCCCCATTGAAACGGAAAATCATACATGCTTTCCGAGGCTAGAGAATAGTGGCCATAACGCTCAACTTCATCACGCAAAACGCGAACTTGTTGGGAATGGCAACCGTAGCAACCTTCGCGCTTGTAAATTTGCGCACCGGCTAATTCGAGTGGAGTTAGCGGGCGCATGCCTTCAACTTTTTCCAGAGTAGTTTCCATGCGAAAAAGCGGCGTGATTTCAACCAGGCCACCGATCGAAATTACGATTACAGTGAGGATTAAAAGTAGAATCGAGTTACGTTCAATTTTGTCGTGATGCTTAAACATTTTGGAAAATGGAATTATCAGCGCTTATCACCATCCCCTTGAGGGATGGTCGGAGAGCGAAGCGATCCGGGGAGGAGTCAGAAATCTAAATGTAAAATTCTGACCCCTCCTCGACTCAGCTAAAGCTTCGTCGATCCTCCCTCAAGAGGAGGATGATTAGACCGAGAGTTATTTGCTAATTGTTACTTGGGTATTGATCGTTTTGTAGAAATTATAAGCCATTACGCAAGCGCCAGAAAGGAAGAAAATTCCGCCGATTGCTCTGGTTAGATAAAGTGGATGCAAAGCTTTTACGGTTTCGATGAAGGAATATTGTAAGAAACCCATATCATCGTAAGAGCGCCACATTAGGCCTTGCATAATGCCGCCAATCCACATTGAGGTGATGTATAAAACGATGCCAATTGAGGCGAGCCAGAAATGTGTTGAGACTAGCTTGATGGAATAGAGATCTTTTTTATTCCACAAAATCGGCACCATGTGGTAAAGCGCGCCGAAGCTGATCAGAGCAACCCAGCCCAAAGCGCCGGAATGTACGTGACCGATGGTCCATTCGGTGTAATGCGAAAGTGAATTGACCGAGCGAATCGCCATCAAAGGTCCTTCGAAAGTGCTCATGCCATAAAATGCCACAGCGGTGATTAGGAATCGTAACACTGGATCTGTGCGCAATTTATCCCAAGCGCCAGAAAGTGTCATGATGCCGTTAATCATGCCGCCCCAAGAAGGCATCCATAACATGATCGAGAAAGTCATGCCCAAAGTTTGCACCCAATCAGGAAGTGAAGTGTAATGCAAATGGTGCGGGCCGGCCCAGATGTAAATGAAGATCAAAGACCAAAAATGCAGAATCGACAGGCGATAAGAATAAACTGGGCGCTCTGCGCGTTTCGGAACGAAGTAATACATGATGCCGATAAAGCCTGCGGTTAAGAAAAATCCAACCGCATTGTGACCATACCACCATTGAATCATCGCACTTTGTACACCGCCGAAAACTGGATAGCTGTGAGGAGAATCTATGCGTAGTGGAATCGAAAGATTATTGACGATGTGCAGAATCGCGACGGTGACGATGAAGCCGAGATAAAACCAGTTGGCAACGTAGATGTGAGGCTCTTTGCGATCTTTTAGCGTCATGATGTAAACCAAGAAATAACAGATCCAAATTACTAAAAGCAAAAGATCCGCATACCATTCCGGCTCGGCATATTCCTTGGCTTGAGTGATGCCAGTAACATAACCAATAGCGGCGATTATGATGAAAGCTTGATAGCCCCAAAAGATGAATTTTAGTAAATTTTCACTACCCCAAAGTCGTGCTTGTGAAGTGCGCTGAACTACGAAAAAGCTGGTGGCAAAAAGTACGTTACCACCAAAAGCAAAAATTACCGCCGAAGTGTGGAGAGGGCGCAAGCGACCAAAACTTAACCATTCGATATCAAGATTTAGCAAAGGAAAAGCTAGTTGCGAAGCGATAATAACTCCGACGCTAAATCCAACAATTCCCCAAAAAGTAGCGGCAAGAGTGAAGAGTTTAATGATGTCGTAATTATAGTTGGGAGCTACGTGATTGCTGTTGGAATTCATAAGTTAAGAATCAGTTTTAAAGCCATTAGAAAAAGCATGATTGCATTAATTGCGATCACTATTTTCGTGAGAATTTTGAAGCCAGAAAATTTTAATAAAACATGTCCACCGCAAGCTGTTAAAAACAGCGAGGGAAATGTTGCTAATCCAAAGCAAAACATTCCAAAAGCAGCTAAAATCGGATTAGAAATTGTTGCTGAGATGAGAAAGGCTCCGTAGAGCAATCCGCATGGAATGAAGCCTAAAATTAAACCAAGAATATAGCCTTTAATGCCTTGAGGATTTTTAAAAAAAATGGAAAATTTTTTGAGAAAAAAAGAGGTCGCGGTTTTTAAAAAAGGCAATTTAAAGCGCAATAATTTCCTCTCGAAAAGTAAGGCTAAAAAAAACAGCGCTGCGAGAAAGAGGAGGATGGCGGAGAAAATTCTGAAGTGAAAAAGCTCATCTAAATTTTTAGAAAAAAACGCGCAAAAAAATCCGATGAGGGAATAGGTGGAGATGCGTCCTAATTGATAAGGCAGCAATGCGTAACTTTTTAATTTTTGAAAATTGGAGAAATTTTCTAGCGAAGTATTTTGTAAATTTTGCGAAACTTGCGTAATCACAAAAGGTCCGCACATGCCGGCGCAATGCGAAAATCCTCCAAAAAATCCCAGCGATATTAGAGATAAAATTAAAGTGATGTCGTCCATAAATTTTTTAATATACCGAAACTGATTCAAGAAACCGATACCTTTCGGTATATCGGGGATCCCCGCAAGGCCTACGCATGAAAATCCAAACTCAACCAAACCTCGGTCTAGCTCCCTCTCCCTTGAGGGGAGAGGGTTGGGGTGAGGGTGATGAGCGTAAGCGAAGTTTTGTAAAATTTTACAACAGCTACAAAATTTAAAATAATTACCGTTTTAATTTTCGTTTTTTAGTTGGCGTA